>ONAX01000067.1 GCA_900315875.1 uncultured Eubacteriales bacterium
CATAGGCATTGTCGGGCTCGGGGCTATCGGTCAGGCAGTGGCAAAGATAGCACTCGCCTTTGGCATGAACGTTCTTGCATACAGCAGGACGCCGAAAAATATTCCGGAAATAGAGGAAACCGGTCTTTATGATCTGCTTCGGCGCAGCGATATTGTAACAGTACACTGTCCTCTCAATGCTGATTCTGAAAACATGTTCAACAAGAAAACCTTTGCCGCAATGAAAAAAGGCGCCCTGTTTGTCAACACGGCGCGCGGCGGAGTAATGGATGAAAGGGATCTGCTTGACGCTCTTGAAAGCGGCCATCTCGGCGGAGCATGCATTGATACTCTGAAAGTCGAACCAATGGAAGAGGACTGCATTCTTATGCAGGCTAAAAACTGCATAATAACTCCGCATGTTGCGTGGGCGCCTGTAGAAACACGCCGGCGGCTGATGGGAATTGTTGCTGACAACATCCGCGCTTATCTTTCAGGCAAACCGCAGAATGTTGTGTCATAATTATTGAAAGTATCCGTAGCCGACAAGATTTTTGAGTGATACATGTATGCCGTATTTTATTAATCGGCGTAAAACCTGCTGATTATCGTCTGCATACATGCTCACTCCCGCTTTCATTCAATGGTAAGAATTTCCGAAAAGCCCGTAACCTCAAATATCTCTAAAATATCCTCTCCGGCATTGGTTACCTTCATTTTCCCCTGAATATTCATGCGCTTCTGAGCTGAAAGCAGAACACGAAGTCCTGCGGAGGAAATGTATTCAAGCTCCTTCAGATCAAAAACAAGACTTGTAACTCCGTCAAGTGAGCTTCTAAGCTCGGCGTCGAGCTGCGGTGCAGTTTGGGTGTCCAAACGTCCTGCAACTGCGATCTTCAGTTCATTTGCGTTTTTTGTCTTTTTAATATTCATCACTGTTTCTCCTTTCAGTTCGCATTGATACTCTCCGGAGCGTTCTGAATGCGGCGGACGCTCATATGCATTCGCAGAGTAGAGAACAGTCACAAAGTGTCCGAAGGGTTCAATCCAGGTACTTATACCATTATCTTACTACACATTATTTTTATCGTCAAGAAATTCTTGTGCTCTGTTATCTGAATCTGCATTGAATAAATATATGCATATATTCTGATACAGGGAACAGGGTAATATTAAACCTCAGCTCATATACCTGAAAATTCATGCCTGAATGATGCCGGTATGATGTGCAGAATCACGAAACAGCTTTGATTAACAATTTGTTCATAATTAATTTATAATTATTTCACAATTCTAATAAAACTAATATGTTTTAAACTCATGAATAAAAAATCATTATTCCGATTGTATGCAGATGCAAAATATGATATAGTTAAATAAAGTAAATCACTAACTGAAAGGACGAAGAAATGAGCAATAACGATTACAAATTCAAGGTCAACCTCGGCGGTATGATCGAGCTTCTTTCCGGACATCTTTACAGCTCGCCGAACGTTTTTGTAAGAGAGCTGCTGCAGAACTGTACTGACGCAATCAGCGCAAGAATCATCAAAGACCGGAACTTTGACCCCAAAAAGGCAGTGGTCGAGATCGAGGTTACCGGAAACGAACAGATACTCTTCCGCGACAACGGCACAGGTCTGACCGAAGAGGAAATACACGAATTCCTTTCCGTAATAGGTCAGTCCTCCAAATATGATATTGAAAACGGAAAAGCTCAGGGCGACTTTATCGGCAGATTCGGAATTGGCCTGCTGTCCTGCTTTATGGTAACAGATACCATAATCGTGCGCACAGTCTCCTTCAAGACCCCCGACAGAACACTTGAATGGAGGGGAAATTCCGACGGCACATATACGATAACTGAGCTGCCCGACACAATGCCGGTAGGAACGGAAATAATACTGCAGAATAATCACAGTGATGCGGATGAAATGATTTCGGGCTATTACGATCCGGATGAAATATCCAACCTTGTATATTATTACGGTCTGTTTTTGAAATATCCGGTTTATATCATTTCCGGCAATGAGAGGACCAGGCTCAATCTGCAGATCAATCTTGACGCAGATAAAAACAAGCCTCTGTGTCTGAAAATGGGCAGTATGTTTTTGGGTGACGAATTTCTCGACTGCTTCAATCTGAAATCCGGGGACGGTCTGTTCAGCGGTATAGCATATGTTCTCCCCCACCCTGTTTCTGCCAATTCCCATCATATGCACCGCATATATCTTAAAAATATGCTTCTGACCGAAAACGGCGACAAGCTGCTGCCGGAATGGGCATTCTTTATAAGGTGCATAATCCATACCAAAAAGCTTACGCCTACTTCCTCGAGGGAGGATTTTTACGAGGATGAGCTTCTTGAGGCTGCACAAGAAGAAATCGCTCAGTGCATCGGGGAATATTTTGAGCATCTGGAACTATATAATCCCGCAATGCTGAGCGAAATAGTCAGGATCCACCACCTGGCAGTAAAATCCGTAATCGCCGGAAACGACAACGTTTCGGATGTTCTTCTGCCCTACGTTGTTTTTCAGACCTCGCTCGGAGAGATGAGCGCCCGCGAGATCATGGAATTCGGCACCAACGCAAGCTATACAACGGATGTGAACCAGTTCCGCCAGCTTGCACCGCTTTATTCACAGCGTTCCGAGCTGCTGATAAATGCAGGTTACGTATATGATTCCTCTATCATAAAAAAGCTTGCCGGAAAATGCAAGGGAACAAGCATAGAAATGCTGACCGATTCGGATATTGATCTTATACTGGATACATCCGACATGGAGCAGGAGGCGCAGGCATTTCTGAATGAAGCGGAAAAGATACTGCGCAAATACGACTGCAAGGCTGCTGCGCGGCAGTTTCTCCCGCAGGATATTCCAACGCTTTATTCCATCAATACCGATGCAGTGAATTCACGTCAGATAAAGCGCTCAAAGCAGCAGGCAAACGACGTTTTTTCAGATATGCTGTCGTCCTTTGAAAGCTCCTTTGACAGCACCGCAAAGGCATGTCTGTATTTCAATACCGACAATCTTGTAGTGAAAAGGCTTATCAGCTCTCCCGTCACAGATAAGACAAACGCCTGCATAGAAATACTGTATGTAAACGCACTGCTGTCGGGACATTTTCCGCTGCTCAATAACGAAATGCGGACCCTTAACGAAAATCTGTATACACTTATGCTGTAATTATAATTCAGAACAGGAGGTAAAAGCAAAATGATATTAAGAGATTACGAACAGGAATTTTTCGACGGTCTGGACAACGGCGCCGCACGCCGCAACGGTATCAGAAAGGCAATTGACGCCGCGCTTGAAAAGCAGGACGCCGAAAACGCGATGGAGCTTTACTATCAGTTCATAGAAGAGGACATTTTCCACTGCGACAACCTGCAGGCGACCCTTGTCTTTCCGGAATACCTTGCATATTTTGAAGCTCACGAGGAGCTGCAGGATAGTTTTCAGCATGAAATGATGTGGAGCTTCAAATGGATAATTAATAATTTTTATCAATTCCACCAGATCTCCATTGATCAGATACAGCGCATTTTCGAGCAGTATGCTGATTTCTGCAAAAGGTACAATTACAGTCTGCGTACATATTATGAATTTCTTGCCATATTTATCCGGGAATCCCTGCCGCCGGAAGAGAGCTTTATGGGTGTAACGGCCAGGGAAGCCTTCCGCAGGATGATGAGAACTACGCGTGATGACATAAGCGACTGCAAAGCGTGCGAGCTGGATAACGAATTCACCTATTATCTGTTCGTAGAGGATGATCTTGAAAAGGCTTTGGATGTAATAAAACCTGTATTCAGCGGTAAACTTCACTGCGCCGAGGTACCGGAGGTCACATATGCAAGCCTTGCGGAATATTATTTTTATCATGACGATCTGAAAAGCGCTGTTGAAAATGCCACAAAATCCTACCGCATGATACACAGACAGGGTGACAAGACCGGCTCACTGGCAAAATCGCTTTCATTCAATTTCCAGATCATCGCCTATCACGAGCCGGAGAAGGCACTGAAAATCATGAAGGAAATTCTGCCCGAAATGGCAACCAATCAGAATTCAACCGACTGCTATACATTTTTCCGCGCGGCATATCATGTATTCCTGTGTCTGGAAAAGGCAGGCTATCATCGCATACGGCTGAAGCTTCCGTTCAGGGACGAATCTCTCCCGGACGGCGACGGACAATACGACATCCCGGTGCTCAGGCAGTTTATGTACGACAAGGCGAAATATTATGCTGATAAGCTTGACGCGCGCAACGGGAACACGCTTCGTATTGATCAGCTGAACCGGACCTTTGAATTCAAAAACGCAGATATCAAAAAGCCGTCAAAGCTTGATATCCCTGCTCTTGAATATATTGATGAATATCTGGATCAGGGCGTTCTGCCGCAGGATTTCTCCCTGCCGAAGAAAAAGCCGGCAGATGATGAGCCGCAGTTTGCGGACGGCGCCCTGGATGGTATTTCATATTTCCATACGGAGCCTTATCAGGACGAGTTGGGAGAGCTTGAGGATATAATCCGCCTGGCAGGCAGCGGAAACAGCAGAGCTGCAGTCAGCAAAACCGAAAAATACTTTGAAGACCCCGAAAAGCGCGCATTCCACCTTATGGACAATGTGCAGGAATTCATCATGGACAACCGTGACGAGCTTGACCCGAACGACATTTACGATTACGGCATCGGACTGACGGTAGGTGCAAAGAATTACGAAGCTGTCAAGATAGGTCTTTCGGTGCTCGAGGTATTCTCAGATTATAACGACAAGCTGCTTGAGGCTATTATGAAGCTTTCATCCAGCGATGAATTCACCCTTTTCTGTATATGGGCTGTCAAACGCCTCGAAAACAGCAACGACCTGATTTTCAGCATGGCACAGCATACAATCGGCTGGGGCAAGATCTTTGCCGTATACTACCTGGAGCCGGAAACAGATGAAATAAAGCAGTGGCTGCTCTACAACGGCATTCACAATAGCGTTCACCCGGGATATCTTGCAAATAAGTGCTTCGAGGCCGCAGATGTTCAGGAGCTGCTCGAAAGCGAGCCGGACATTGATGAGCTGCAGGCTATAGCATATATAATCTATTTCCTCCTGGAGGATGGCCCCACCGCCGGAATACGCGCATATGAAAACGGTGACGATATCATTGACAGCTTCCTCGACAATGTCCAGCGCGTCGGAACTCAGGATGCCGACGACGAAAACTTCCCGAGAATCGTGGAATTTGTCCGGCGCTACCGCGACGAACCGCACGACGACGAAGAAGAACAGTAAAACATCCGGAAAATAATATAAAGCGTATCCCCTTCGTACCAAAATGAAAAGTGCGAAGGGGATTTATTGTTTTTCATACTATATCAGAGATAACTCAGAAGCTGATAAAGTGTTGCGCACCACTTTATCAGCATGTCATATATAAGGAAAATATAAATTAAAGCGGCAAAATAATGCACCCTGAATCACTGTTTATCTGTTATAATAGCATCAGAACGAAAGAAATAAAAATAAATTAAATTTTTTTTAAAAACCATGCCCCTATACCCACGGGAAGATTGTTATTAATAGTGAAAGTACTTGAGAGGGTAAGAAAACGCCCCCTGATGATTCATCAGAAATGCATACAGGAATCATAAAGATACCTGAGTAAATAATTACGGCGGTGAAAAGAATGGAAATTGAAAAGCTTGCAGAAAAACTAAAAAAAGGCGACGAAAACGCCTTTGAAGCAATAGTCGACCGTTTTACACCGCTGGTGTCAACGATCATTTTCAACCTGGCGAACGGTTCTTTGAATACAACCGATATAGAGGAGCTTACGTCCGATACTTTCGTTACACTTTGGTATAATCGCGACAAGATCCAGCCCGATAAGCTTAAGGGTTATATCTGCTGCATAGCGAAGAACAAAACCAAGAATAAACTGAAAGCAGCATTCCGGCACCAGATAATCAATATTGACGAGATGGATTACGAAGACGGACTTGTGGTATCGGACGAGATCGAAAACAAGATAATCGCCGAGGTCCTCAGAGAAGCGCTGGATATAATCGGAGAACCTGACAAAGAGATCATAATCCGGCACTATTACTACTACCAATCCTCTACGGAAATATCCGAAAAAATGGGAATGAAAAGCGAAACGGTTAAATCAAGAATAAAAAGAGCCAGAGAAAAGCTCAGATCGATACTGACAGAAAGAGGGTATTCAAGATGAAAAAGGAATTTATCTTCGACAAAGTCGAAAGCGATATCATAGACATTGAAGAAAGCACAGTAATTAAGGATACAGGCATTGATGCCGCAAAAGTAAAGGAGACAATCATGAAAGAGATCAAAAGCGGAAAGAAGTCCAAGAAGGTTTCAGCAGGCAAAATTTTCTCAATAGTTGCAATTGCAGCAGCTATCGCAGCAGCCGCAACAGTTACGGCATCGGCTACAACAGGCGTATTCAACCCGGCATTCGGCGAATTATTTGCAGGACAACCGGCAAACGGTGTTTTCCCCGGAACAGATATTTCGATAAACAGCGATCAGCTTGACATTGAATTCGTAGGCGTTACCGGCAACGAAACAAATATGTTTTCCATATATAATATCACGAAAAAGGACAATAGCAGCTTTGTAGATTCCACTGACAACTACATTTTCCTTGGCACAAATGCGGAAATGAACGTAACACAAAGCGCTTACAAAATGCTGAAGCTCGCACTTGACAGCTCACGCGGATGGGGCAGCGGCGTAGAATATACTTTCGCTGACGAAAAAACCATACGTGCAACCGTATCATACAGTGACACAGCAGGCTGCATTAAAGGCGAAAGGCTCACCGTAACCGATAAGGAAACATCCTTCTACCATGTTGACGAAGTAATTTACGCCGACGCATCAGACACCTTCATGGGCTGTTCCGAGTTCATGGAGAAGAACAAAGACCTGATGGAGAAAAAGGAAGCAGCCCTGGGAGGGGATCAGTTTATCACAGAGATCATCAGAGACGGCCATGCCGAGCTGGTAACTGTCACATCGACCACTATTCCCTTTGAATACGATCTTGGTGTCAAGCTGAACTACAAAACCACCGAAAAGATATTTACGGACGCAGCCGGCAAAACCCTCAATGCTCTGAACACAGACTGGACAATCAAGGAGATCAAGGCAGATTCCTTTGAAATCACCATAGAAGCAACAACTGAGCATTTCAATCTGTACGAGGACTTTGACACGGACAATCAGGAAGGCTGGACAGACGAAGAGCTGCACAGATATCTGAACACTCCCACTGATCTTCAGCTCCTCATCACCCTTAAAGACGGCACCGTAGTTCACGCAAACGGATCTTCAGTGGGTCGCTTCACTTACGGAGGAACCGGCGAATACACATGGCACTGCGTATACTTCACAGACGAAAACAGCAAGAAATCATTCGCGCTGGATGCAAATGAAATTGTTTCGGTAAGCTGCAACGGAACTGATCTTATCTGAATAAAGAATTCCCCTTCGTACTTCATCAAGCACGAAGGGGATCATTATTATCATTATTCTCCGCCATACGGCGTGGTTGCTGTTCTCCTTAATAGCCCTGTCCGAACTGAACGTTATCAGAAAAGCCACCCGGATATGGAGGCTGCGAGCCAAACGGCTCATCCTTTCTTATCCCGAAGCCGTTGCCCTGATACGAGGGCTGCGAGCCGAATGGCTCGTCCTTTCTTATTCCGAAGCCGTTATCCTGATATGAAGGCCGCGAACCAAACGGCTCATCCTTTCTTATCCCGAAGCCGTTGCCCTGATACGAGGGCTGCGAGCCGAATGGCTCGTCCTTTCTTATTCCGAAGCCGATAACCATTATTGCGAAAATGATATTAATAATCGGGTGCACCTTAAAAAACCACATAGTGCTGCCTCCTTCAATATTTTATACATCTGATTCTTAATACTATAATATCGTTTCATTTATGTCAACCTGATGACATATCAGGTTTAGTCAGTGTTTCGTTTATTGCTACCACAATCCAAAAATTTCAGAGCCCGATATTCACATTGGAAAGCCCGAAGGCTTTTTCAACCATGCATAGTGTTTCGTCTATACTTCTTTTTTCATTCCTTAGTATGACATTAAATCCCGAATTTAAAAATGCATTATATTGCTCCGGCGAGTTGATTCTCTCCAGACATTGTCTGAAATTATCCATTGCCTGTCCGGGATTATTTTCTTCCATAAGAAGCTGATAAATAAACTGTTTTTCCCTGTCGGGTCTTTCAAAAAAACGTTTTACGGAAGTATCCGGCTGTGCCAGCATTATCAGAACATGGTTATTGTATGTGATCTTTTTGAGTGTTTCAATGCGGATATTGGTATCTACAAATATTTTCTTTCCTTGCTTTGAAAGCTCCTCAAGAATCTGCAGTTCCAGTATTTCACATTCCTTTGAAACCCCGTCAATCCATTTTTCGTATTCATCAGGACTGCGTCTTACAAAATCGTGCCAGTCCTGCAGATCTCTCGTATAGGTCAGGCACGGAAAAGCGTTTTTATCCAGTCCGGACAGCATGACGTCATGATAGTTTTCTCCGCAGAAAATGCCGTTATATTTTTCTGCAAGTAGCTTTACCATTGTAGATTTTCCGGCATAAGCCGTTCCGTTAATAAAATAGGTATTTGTAAAAAACATAATATTTCACCTATATTACGATTATTATCTTATGGATTACAGATCCTTTTTCATATGGTCATCGTCAATAAATACATATCCGTGTTTCGGATAAAAATGTCTTGATTCGAAATAGGTTACCCTTTCTCCGAGATGGATTTTCATAATCTTCCTGCCATTTTCTCTGGCGAAAGATTCCGCGACATCCAGAAGTTTTGTTCCGAGTCCCTGCCTTTTAAGATTGTATTTGATATACAACCGATGAAGCACCGCTTCTTCGCCGGGAAGAAGATTGCAGCCCACACAGCCGATAACTCTGTCATTATCATCCAACGCAATCCAGAACATGTCACCTTTATTAAGATAAAATTCATCCAGGTCAAGCAGATCATCATTAAGGGTGGGCACTCTGCCAAGTGCATTTTTTGCCTCTAAAACCATAAAGATCAGATCGTCGCGGTATCGTCTTTCATATTGAATTATTTTCATAGTAACTCCTCACAGCCACATTATAAAGGCTGTCTTATCGGTGCAGTTGTAGCCTGCATGTTTATAAAAGTTTAGAGTGCTGTCGCTTTTGGAGCCGGTCAGCAGCATTATTTTATAGCATCCCGCACCGGATGCTATCTCCTTTGCATAATCCAGGCAAGCACTGGCATAGCCCTTTCCCCTGTAGTCGGAATGCGTCACAACATTTTCGACAAAAGCGTATGGGCGGATATTCCTCGTCAGATTCGGGATTATCACGCACACACAGGAGGAAACAATTCTGCCGTCAATTTCACAGACTATTATATGATGGTTCTCGTCTTTGCATATGGATTTCCATGTCTTTTGTAAATGATCTGAGTTTCCGGGAATACCTGATTCATGCAAATGCGTATATAATTCAAGCAGTTCGTCAAGCTCAGTTTCTTTAATTTCTCTTATCATTAATTCACCTTGTTTCAAAAACATAATAATAATTCTATCATAAAATGCGGGACTATGCAATATCATATGCCGCCGGTAATAAAGCTTTTGTTACCCCCCGGCTGAAAGCATATTTGTTTACTCGTACAATAACTAATAAAAACGCACTGATATACATCATACATAATATGGCAGCAGTTCCTTTATTTGTGCGTTGAAAAGAATATTACAAAGTTGTAATATTAAGAAGGCGAGGATAACGCCGCAGCACAACATGAAAGGAGTTTCGTTATGAAAATATTCGCTAAAATATTATCCGCAGGTCTGTCAGCCTTAATGGTCATTTTCGCCACCTGTATTTCTGCAGGTGCTGTATCCGAAAAGCAAAATAGTGCAGGCAGCACAACGGTCGTTCGCAGCTGTAAATCGTCAGAATGCACTGATATCAACTCTCTGCTGAGCCGGATCCCGTGCAGTGGCAGCTGCAATCTTGATTCCCTGATGGGACTGCTGCAGCAGGGGCGGGGATGCCCCGGCGGCACATGTAGCAAAGCTCCCGCACAGAGCAGCACTTCGGGTGGAAAAAGCAAGCCGACACAAACAGAAAAGACTGAATCCACCGCCCAAAAAGCTCAGTCCACAGCAGAAAAGCCCGATACTTCAAATTCCTCAGGCAACAGTTTTAACGCAGCATACGAGGATGAGGTGATTCGTCTGGTGAATATTGAAAGGGCAAAATACGGTCTTGCTGCCCTTAAAAAGGATCAGGGGGCTACATCCGTAGCTCGTGTGAGAGCAAAGGAGATCGTTCAGTCTTTTTCGCACACAAGACCCAACGGCAGTTCCTGCTTTACTGCAGCCAAAGAGCTGGGAGTTTCCTATAAAACTGCGGGAGAAAACATAGCCTACGGCTACGCTGACCCCAAAAAGGTAGTGACCGGATGGATGAATTCCGAGGGACACCGAAAGAACATTCTGTCCTCATCCTACAGCAAGATCGGCGTGGGCTGCTATTCAAGCGGAAATACACTCTACTGGTCACAGTTTTTCATAGGATGACATAAAACAATCAGCTTTCAGACTATAAACAAATCAGCCGTTTGATATTTCTGCTTAAAAAACGGTTTCAGCACCATGTATCCTCGCTCTGTAGGATACATGGTGCTGTTTTCATTAATCAATATCATTTACCATCAAGATCTTGCTCACTGTTCTGAATCCTCTGCGTGAGTAGAAACCCTCTGTTTTTTTCCGTGAGAAGTGATGAGATAGATATGTGTAATTCCTTTCGACTTTAGTTCGTATGTCAGTTCGTTCATGAGTGATGTACCTAAACCTTTGTTTTGTGCCGCAGTCTTGACGCAAAACTCCGGCAGATGAAACTGCACACTGACATTGCCCTGCTCAGTTTGTCCCATTTATTATAGACCCATATTGAAACCTGTGGTACAATGTTAAGCGACCAAACCAACATAACCGGAGGTAACAATATGAGTCACTTAAGTCGCAGGAATGTGTCGTCAAAGCCTTGGATAAGTTAGAGAGAAAACTCGGAAGTAAAACGTTCCGTGAAACTTTTATAACAATCACTTGCGATAA
>ONAX01000068.1 GCA_900315875.1 uncultured Eubacteriales bacterium
TGACAATTTCCTGCTTGCTGCGAAGGATCTCGGATACAAGCGTCTTGTTCTTGCCGGAGGAGTTTCGGCTAACCGTCTTCTGCGCAGACGTGCCGACGCACTTGCCGGGCAGGGATATGAATGTTTCTATCCGCCGAAAGAACTTTGCGGCGACAACGGCGCAATGGTCGGCGCACAGGCATACTATGAATATCTCGCCGGAAGAATTGCCGATGTAGATCTGAATGCCGCAGCAACCATGAGCATAGAACAGCACTGAGCCGGGCAGCGTGACGCTGCACCCGGTTTGGGTTTGTCGCTCAGCTACGCTTTTCAGGAATAAGAGTTTCACCCTCTGCGGAGGGCAATCAAGGACGCCGCCCCTGGATCCCGCAGTCTTTGAAAAGGCTGGCGAAACTTTGTTTTTTAACTCATTCGGAAACGACGAAAGGATCTGCATATATGAAAATACTTAAAACGATGCCTGCAGCCGACAGCTTTTATATGCCTGCCGAATTTGACAGACACAGCGGCTGCATTCTTATATGGCCGCACCGCCGCGATTCGTGGCAAAACGGCGGATATGCAGCACGAAGGGCTTTCGTCCGTCTATGCACCCTGATTTCCGATTCAGAAAAGGTTACTGTCTGCGCAAGAGCACAGGACTATGATGAAGCCCGCCGCGAGCTGCCCGATAATGTCCGCATTGTGGAAATGAGCAGCGACGACAGCTGGGCAAGGGATGTTGCACCTACCTTTGTAACTAACGGAAAGGAGCTTCGCGGAATCGACTGGGGCTTCAATGCGTGGGGCGGACTGTACAACGGACTGTATTTCCCATGGGATCAGGACAACAAGCTCGCTCGAAAGCTTTGTGACATAATGGATGTTGACTGCTATGACCTGCGTCATTTTATTCTTGAGGGCGGATCAATTCATACCGACGGTGAGGGTACGGTTATTACAACCGAGGAATGTCTTCTTTCACCAGGAAGAAATCCGGAGCTTTCACGTATACAGATAGAAAAAATGCTTTCGGATACCATCGGCGCAAAAAAAGTCATATGGCTTCCGAGAGGAATATATAACGACGAAACCGACGGACATATTGATAATATTTGCGCATTCACTTCTCCGACAAACGTTGTCCTTGCGTGGACGGACGACGAAAATGATCCGCAGTATGAGATTTCCAAGGAATGTCTTGATGTTCTTTGTGCTTCAACAGATGCAAAAGGACGCAGTATCACTGTGCACAAGCTTTTGCAGCCGTCCCCGGTTTACGTGACCGAAGAGGACTGCAGAGGACTTGACTGTATGGACGGCGAACCTACCAGGGTTCCCGGCGACCGGCTTGCAGCGTCCTATGTAAATTTCTATATTTCAAACAGCACTGTAATTGTGCCGCAGTTCGGTGATAAAAACGATGCTGCCGCGATTGAAACTCTGAGCGCACTTTTCCCCACAAGAAAAGTAGTCGGTCTGATTGCTGAGGACGCTCTGCTTTCAAGGGACATTCTTATCGGCGGCGGAAATATACACTGCATAACACAGCAGATTCCGGATATTATAAAATAAGCCAGTACATAATTCAGGAGGAACACATATGAGAAAGGTCAAGGTAGCAGCGGTACAGATGGGCATGTCACCCGATGTACAGGAAAACATAACCAATGCCGAAAAGATGGTGCGTATTGCCGCGGCAGACGGAGCAAATATTATTCTGCTGCCGGAGCTTTTTGAAAACCTCTATTTTTGCCAGGAGAGAAATTACGACCACTATTCGCTTGCAAGCGAGCTTTCTGAAAATGCTGCGGTTTCTCATTTTCAGAAAATTGCAAAGGAGCTTTCGGTAGTACTGCCGATCAGTTTTTACGAGCGCGACGTCAACAATTTTTATAATTCAGTTGCCATTATTGATGCGGACGGTAAAGTCCTCGGGGTCTACCGCAAAACACATATCCCGGACGATCATTACTATCAGGAAAAATTCTATTTCACCCCCGGAGATACCGGCTTTCGTGTATGGGATACAAAATTCGGCAGAATAGGCGTCGGCATTTGCTGGGACCAGTGGTTTCCGGAATCCGCACGATGCATGGCACTGCTCGGTGCGGAAATACTTCTGTATCCTACAGCCATCGGTTCCGAACCCATACTGGAGGTTGACAGCATGCCTCACTGGCGCCGCTGCATGCAGGGACATTCTGCTTCAAACATAATGCCTGTTGTTGCTGCAAACCGTGTAGGCACAGAGGTTGTAACACCGGACGAAGCAAACTCGAACCAGTCATCAGCTCTGACATTCTACGGCTCATCATTTATTACAGACGAAACCGGAGCTGCGGTGGTCACTGCCGACAGAGAAAGTGAAGGCGTTATCTCTGCATCGTTTGATCTTGATGAAATCCGGGAAATGCGTTATTCTTGGGGAGTATTCCGTGACCGCAGACCTGAAATGTACGGTATTATTTCCGGAAACAAATAATTAATTACAGAATAAAACATTATTGCTCTTATACACTGCCTCCCCCAGGGGAGGCCATTTTTTTTCTTTTTTATGTTTCACGTGAAACATTGATAAAATATTATGCTGTACATTTTATAAAATATGTTTTATAATTGTATAGTAAATAACAGACCAAATTGTATACACGTAAGTATAGCTACAAGGAAAGGATAATAGTCAATGAAGTTTCTTGCCGGAGAATTTGATGTTGCCGTGATCGGTGCCGGTCACGCAGGAATAGAAGCAGGTCTTGCCGCAGCAAGGCTCGGGTGCAAAACCGGAGTTTTTACAATTAATATGGACGCTGTCGGCAACTGCCCCTGCAATCCTTCTATCGGAGGAACTGCAAAGGGACACCTTGTTCGTGAGCTTGACGCTCTCGGAGGTGAAATGGGAAGAGCTGCTGACGAATGTTTTCTGCAGAGCAGAATGCTCAACCGAGGCAAGGGTCCTGCCGTTCATTCACTCAGAGCACAGATTGACAGAAGAGCATACAGTACAAGGATGAAACACACTCTCGAGCTGCAGGAAAACCTGGAGCTGAGACAGGCTGAAATAACTGATCTTGAACAGACAGACGACGGAAAATGGCTGCTCACAACAAGACTTGAAGCACAGTATATTTCAAAGACTGTGATACTCGCCACAGGAACATATCTTGGCGGCAAAATCTACGTTGGTGATGTTTCCTTTGAAAGCGGACCCGACGGAATGTTCCCTGCAGCATATCTTCCGCAAAGCCTTGAAAAGCTCGGAATGTCTATCCGCCGTTTTAAAACAGGTACACCTGCAAGAGTGCTGCGTTCAAGCATAAATTTTGAGGGTCTTGAAGAGCAGTGCGGCGATGATCCGATTGTTCCATTTTCTTATGACACAAAGGATATAGGAGAAAACAAGGTCAAATGCTATGTAAGCTGGACAAACGATGAAACAAAAAAGGTAATACTTGATAACATAAGCCGCTCACCAATGTACAGCGGAAAGATTGAGGGAATAGGCCCCAGATATTGTCCGAGTATAGAGGACAAGATTGTCCGCTTTGCCGATAAGCCGAGACACCAGCTGTTTATTGAACCATGCGGACTTGATACGGAGGAAATGTATATTCAGGGAATGTCCTCATCACTTCCCGAGGATGTTCAACTTTCTTTCTACCACACAATACCGGGACTTGAAAACTGCGTAATGATGCGACCTGCATATGCGATAGAATATTTTTGTGCCGATCCAATACAGATGAACAGAACCCTTGAATTCCGTGAATGGCCCGGTCTTTACGGCGCAGGACAGTTCAACGGAAGCTCCGGCTATGAGGAAGCCGCCGCGCAGGGCTTTGTAGCCGGCGTAAATGCAGCACTTAAGGTACTCGGCAGAGAGGCATTTATCCTTGACCGCGCAAGCTCCTACATCGGAACACTTATTGATGATCTTGTTACAAAGGGCTGCAACGATCCGTACCGCATGATGACGTCAAGAAGCGAATACAGGCTCATTCTTCGTCAGGATAATGCTGACATGCGACTCACAGAACTGGGACGTAAAATCGGACTTATCAGCGACGAAAGATGGGAAAGCTTCCTCGACAAAAAACAACGTATTGCAGCAGAGCTTGACAGGGTACGCAAAAAGGTAATTTCTCCCACAGAGCAGGTAAACACCATTCTTCGCGAAAGAGGAACAACGGAAATTCAGAGCGGAGTTCGTCTTGTTGAGCTCCTCAAACGCCCGCAGCTTGATTATGCTTGTCTTACACCGGTCGATGATGACCGAACCGAAGCAGACCCAAATGTTCTGGAGCAGGTGGAGATTGAAATCAAATACGAGGGCTATATTGCAAGGCAGCTTACAATTATAGAACAGGTACGCAAGCTTGAAAGCAAACTGCTGCCCGAGGATACCGATTACAGCAAAATCGAAGGACTACGGCTTGAAGCAAGAGAAAAGCTAGGGAAGGTACGCCCCGAAAGTATCGGTCAGGCAAGCCGCATTTCCGGAGTCAGCCCTGCTGATATTTCCGTGCTGGTTATCTACCTTGCATCACAGAAAAACAATAGGGGAGAAAAATATGATAACTGATATCGTTCGCGCATGGTGCGGCGAAAACAATATAGAAATATCAGACGTACAATTGTCGCAGCTTGAAGTCTATGCAGCACTTCTGAAGGAATGGAACGAAAAAATGAACCTCACTGCCATAACTGACGATGAGGGTATAGCCATCAAGCATTTTATCGATAGTATATCTGTACTGAAATCTGAAAATCTTTCCGGCAGCGTCAGAATCATAGATGTCGGAACCGGCGCAGGATTTCCGGGAATACCGCTTAAAATAATGCGACCGGAAGCAGAGCTTACACTGCTCGACAGTCTGAACAAAAGACTGATATTCTTAGACGAGGTATGCTCATCACTTTCTCTGCAGGCACAGCTAATCCACAGCCGCGCAGAGGACGGCTCCCGTACACCGGAACAACGTGAGCAGTATGATGTTGTAATTTCAAGAGCTGTTGCTGCACTTCCTGCACTCAGTGAATACTGCCTGCCTTATGTTAAAGTTGGCGGATGCTTTCTTGCAATGAAGGGACCCGATGCCGAAGCAGAGCTTCAGTCTGCCACAAATGCAATCAACCTCCTCGGAGGAAAGCCGGACAGAATAGATTCATTTACTCTTCCTGACGGCAGCATCAGAAACATTATTCGCATCAAAAAGGTAAAATCCACCCCGGAAAAATATCCCAGAAGAGGAACTAAAATCAATAAAAATCCGCTATGAATACTACTAAAAAAGTTTTCAACATTCTATAATTTCAGGTGTTGAAAACTTTTCTTTTTGTATTTCCACCAAAAATTCAGAGAGGAAAAAACGCAGTATTCAAGCCGCTTTAATAAGCAAAAGCGGTGAAAAATATGTTGATAATTGTTTTCAACAATCAACCTCAAACATGTTGAAAACCCGACGGGTTCAGTCACAAATATTTAACTCTAAACATAGAAAAAACGATCTGAAAAAACAATGTAAATTAAACACTCCGGACACGTTATGACAAATCTTTTGCAGAAGTCATGTTATTATATTTATCGAAGGGAGTGAGCACGATGCTTTCAGCAATCAGGACGGACAAAAAAATAATACAGATTCCTGTAGTCAGAATAAGGCAGAACAGCATATGCACAAGACATGATTATTCTCCGTCAGAACTGCGAAGCCTGGCACAGAGCATTAGTAATCTCGGAATACTGACTCCGCTGCTTGTCCGGAAAGTCAGTTCATCTGAATATGAACTGATTGACGGCGAGAGAAGGCTCCGGGCAGGAGTTATGTGTGGAAGAAAAAAGCTGCCTTGCATAGTAGAAAACTGCACCGACAAGGATGCAGCCCTCAGAACCCTTGCTTCAAATCTCACACGTACAGAACCGGATTTTTTTGACATAGCAGATTCAATGAATAACATAGCAAATGAATATGACATGACGTTTTCCGAACTGTCGAGAACTCTCGGTATAAAGCACAGCGAAATACTGACCTCACAACGACTGCTAAGATTCACAGACGAAGAGAGGGAGCTTATCCGGGAATTCGGTCTGACAAAAGAACACGCACTTGCCGCAGTAAGGATAGAAAACCCATCTGAGCGCCGCATGACACTGAGCGAAATAATTGAAGGCGGGATGAATGTATTACAGTCCGAAGCCTTTATAGATGAACTTCTGACCAGAAAAAAACGTCTGCACCGTTTGCACCAGAAAAGCACACTCGTGCTGAAAACAACCCGGATTCTTGAAAACACTATAAATAAGGCTGTTGATACCATGAGGGAATCTGGTCTTACAGTCGTAACAGAACAAAAAGAAACAGAAGGATATATAGAATACTCTGTCAGAATTGAAAAATCAACAGGAAAGGTAACAGAGGTAATAAGGACTGCGTAAAAGAAACCCCCCATATACCCAAACCGGGAAAAGCCGTACCGTTACAGGGCGGCTTTTCTCTTTTAAAAAATGTTTCACGTGAAACTATTTTTAAATGAAAAACAGTTTACGAAATGATGTTTTAGTGATATAATATAGTGTAGTAAAAAGGAAACTTCAGGAGATGGAAAAGTGGGAAAGATAATTGCTGTTACAAACCAGAAGGGCGGCGTGGGAAAAACAACAACAGCCGTAAATGTCAGTGCAGGAATAGGACTGCTCGGAAAAAAATGTCTGCTGGTTGATATCGACCCTCAGGGAAATGCAACAAGCGGTGTCGGTGTTGATAAGCGCTCAATAAAATATTCGTCGTATAATGTCATGATAGAGGGCATTAAGGCACAGGAAGCAATAGTCAGGACTGAATTTGAAAACCTTGACATAATTCCCTCAAGCATAGAGCTTGCTGCAGCTGACCTGCAGCTTGCAGATATGGAGCACAGAGAATCACAGCTTAAAAATGCACTGGCACTCGTAAAGGACAACTACGATTTTATCTTTATTGATTGTCCGCCGTCACTCGGACTTATTACATCAAATGCACTTTGTGCGGCTAATACTATCCTGGTGCCGATTCAGCCGGAATACTATGCTCTCGAAGGTCTGTCACAGCTTATGAACAGCGTGCGCATAATCAAGCGCCGCTATAATCCGTATCTCGACATTGAGGGAGTACTTCTGACAATGTACGACGGCAGACTCAACCTTACTCAGCAGGTCGTAATGGAGGTAAAGAAGTTTTTCCCGAGAAAGGTCTTTTCTTCCGTAATCCCAAGAGGAGTACGTCTTTCCGAAGCACCGAGCTTTGGTCAGCCGATAATGTATTTCGATAAATCCTCAAAAGGTGCAGCAGCATATAATGACCTTGCAAAGGAGATAGTAAACCACAACAATTAAGAGGTGATATAATGGCAGGCAAAAAAGGCGGTCTTGGAAAAGGGCTTGACCTGATTTTTATGGAGAATGAAACAGATGACGTTGGCGGTGCCGTAACACTTAGGATAGGGGAGATAGAGCCTAACCGCGACCAGCCACGACATGATTTTGACGAGGAAGCACTCGGTGAGCTTGCGGATTCAATTGCACAGCATGGCGTGCTGCAGCCGCTTCTTGTGCGGCCGCTTCCTGAGGGTGGCTATCAACTTGTAGCAGGCGAACGCCGCTGGAGAGCTTCTCGCATGGCGGGACTGACGGAGGTTCCGGTCATTATCCGCGAAATGACAGATTCCGAAATGATGACCATTTCGATGATTGAAAACCTTCAGAGAGAAAACCTGAATCCTGTTGAAGAAGCAATGGGCTACCGTGTACTGTCTGAGCAGTACGGACTGACGCAGGAGGAAATTTCCCGTTCGGTCGGAAAAAGCCGTCCTGTTGTAGCAAATGCAATGCGACTGCTGAAGCTTCCGCAATCGGTTCTTGAAATGGTATCGGAGGGAGAAATATCCTCAGGACATGCAAGGGCGCTTTTAGGCTTTGAAAATGAAGAGCTTATGCTGAAAACGGCAGAAGCAATAAAAGCAAACGACCTTACCGTCCGTGATGTTGAAAAGGCTGCTAAAAAAACAAATGAAGTAAAAGAGCAAGCCCCACCCCCGCTGCACAGCAGAGCAACATTCTTTGACGAAGTGGAACTGGCGCTGAATGAGCACCTGAGCCGAAAGGTAAAGGTAAAAAGCGCAAAGGACGGAGCTGGCGGTACTCTCGAGATAGAATTCTACAGTGAGGACGACCTCGGCGAGCTGGCAAAGCTTTTCGGATGAGGAGGAATCACTGTGAAGGTAATCGAAGATAATATACTCGGAAAACTGACCTTTGACGATAATAATATCATGAATGCCGTGATAGAGTTGGGTGGTCAAAAGATTGATCTTCTGATTGAAGGCGACATCAACAATGATAAAATAAATAAGAAAGCAATAAGTGTTACAAAAGATCTTATCTCTGATTTTGACCGCCTGGACAAGGAAATGAGAGCATTTGCTGCAGAGGAACTGACAGAAAACGCCAACGACTGGCTGGCAGATTCTCTCGAAGAGGGCGAAACAGCAGAGGAAATAACCGAAGAATCTTTTGCAGACAGAATGGTACCGGAATGTTTAAGTGTTTTCGGAATAGCAGAGAACGATATTGGTTATGACATGTATTATGGCGATAACGATATGTTCTGGGGACATACAATCATTGTATCCGGTACACCGGAAGACGGTATTGAATCCGCTGATATATGCGGATAATATATAAACGATAACACAAAGGAGTAATCAGAAATGATAGACATTAAACTTATCAGAGACAATCCCGATGAGGTAAAAGCAAGAATCAAGAAAAGGGAAATGGATCTTGACAGCATCGTTGATGAGATAAGAGCAGTTGACGGCGAAAGACGTGAGCTCCTCGGCAAGGTTGAAGCAATGAAGGCTGAGCAGAACGCTGCAAGCAAGCAGATTCCTCAGATCAAAAAGGCAGGCGGAGACGCTTCTGAAATAATGGCAAAAATGAAGGAGCTGGCTGCAGCAGTAAAGGAAAGCGACAAGGAAGTTGCAGAAATCGACGAAAAGATGAAGGGTCTGCTTCTCTCTCTGCCGAATCTTCCGGATGACGACGTTGCAGCAGGCGGCAAGGAACAGAACGTTCCCGTTCGCTATTTCGGAGAAAAGCCAAAATTTGATTTTGAGATGAAGAATCACGTTGACCTTTGCGAAAGCCTTGGCATGATAGATTACGAGCGCGGCGCAAAGATCGCAGGTGCAGGAAGCTGGCTGTACAGAGGCTGGGGCGCAAGAATGGAATGGGCGCTTCTCAACTTCTTTATTAACGAGCACATCAAGGACGGATTTGAATTCATCCTTCCTCCGCACATGCTCGGTTATCAGTGCGGCTACGTAGCAGGTCAGTTCCCGAAATTCACCGACGAAGTTTACTGGATAAAGAACCCCACAACAAACGAGGAAAAGTTCATGCTGCCCACAGCAGAGACAGCACTTGTAAACATTCACAGAGATGAAATACTCACAAAGGACGAGCTGCCCAGAAAGTACATTGCATATACCCCCTGCTACCGCAGAGAGGCTGGTTCATACCGCAGCGAGGAGCGCGGCATGATCCGAGGACACCAGTTTAATAAAGTTGAAATGGTTCAGTATACAGAGGACGACAAGTCAGATATAGCTTTCAATGAGCTTGTTGAAAAGGCTGAAAGACTTGTACAAGAGCTTGGACTGCACTACAGACTCAGCAAGCTTGCTGCAGGTGACTGTTCATTCTCAATGGCACGCACCTACGATATCGAGGTATGGATCCCCTCAATGGAAATATACAAGGAAGTAAGCTCTGCATCCAATGCAAGAGATTATCAGGCACGCCGCGGCAACATCCGTTACAGAGGCGAGGACAAGAAAATGCATTTTGCACACACCCTCAATGCTTCCGGTCTTGCAACAAGCCGTGTAATTCCGGCTATCGTAGAACAGTACCAGAATGCAGACGGCAGCGTAACTGTACCTGAGGTTCTGCGTCCGTATATGGGAATCGATGTAATAAAGCCCGAATAATCACTAAAAATTATGGTTCTCTGATGTCTGTACTTGGAACTGATGGTCAATGACTAATCTCACAAGTAATGAACCAGAAATAATCGAGTAGGAGGCTACCCATTAATTGAGCAGCCGACCTCTCACACCACCGTGCGTACCGTTCGGTACACGGCGGTTCAATAGTTTGAGTGCAGTACC
>ONAX01000070.1 GCA_900315875.1 uncultured Eubacteriales bacterium
TTCGGTTATCGTAAAACACGATACCGAGGGCTGCGAAAACAGATGCTGAAAAGTTATATTATGTTCGCACTGGCGAACCTTTATCTGGCTGACAGAAAATCTCTGTCGGTCTGATTTGGTTTACCTTGTGAACCTAAACAGGGATATCTCTATCACACTCGGCTTGGTTGCCGGGTGTTTTTCTTTGACTTTAATATTTTTCTTGATATATGCGGTGTTGCCATAAATCTCAATGCGAGGTTTCAGAAACACAAAGATTTATATGATGATAACGGGAATCTTACTGAGAAAATGTTCATAGCGTAGGGAAAAGGCATACGCACCGACCATTAAGGGGTGTGTATGCCTTATGAATTGAGTGCACCTGACAGGACTTGAACCTGCACTCCTCTCGGAAATGGAACCTAAATCCATCGTGTATGCCAATTTCACCACAGGTGCAAATGTAATGGGATCAAGGGGAGTCGAACCCCTTGGAGTGTTCTCTATGTCACGGTCTGCTTTGATTTCAAAACTTTAGTTCTGTTACGAATCCCACTTACTCCCGTAATACCCACCAGCGACATTGTCACAATAAAATTAAAAATTTCCATTAGCATCATTCCTGACATTGTAAATTTAAATGAAAGGTTTTCAGTAACTTCAAAGTTCTCTTCTATTGAAAAGCAAGAAAGAGCAAAGATTATCAGACTCAATAGGGACAAATATTAAATTATAATTATATAACAGTTTTTTCACCGAGGTAGCGTCACCTAAATCTTGTGCGTCTGCCAATTCCGCCATACCCGCTTATATAAATTGAAAATTGAAAGTTGAAAATGGAAAATCATTCCTTGCTCGACTTCAGAATCGAGGTCAGGATTTTTTCTATTTCAACACAATCTGCCAATATTGTTTTTGTATCCGGTTCATTCAGAAAATTTGTTGCATTAAGCAGTCTGAGCCAATACTTTGTCTCTGTAGCTTCTTTCAGAGCAATCGACATTTTAGAAACAAAATCCGCTTTACTCTGAGCCTGCTGTGCCTCTGCAACATTTGCTCCTATGCTTGTTCCTGAGCGTAAAAGCTGCTTTGATAAAACATATTCCTTTTTGCTGTCACAAAGATATTTATACAAATTTACTATACTTACAGCAAAATCAAAACTTTTCTCCTCAATAATATTATCCATAATAATACCGGAGCGAAGCGACCCTTAATTTTCCACTTTCCATTTTCAATTATCAATTGAAATGTCCCTTCGCGCTGACCATAATTATAGCTTAATTTTATGATTTTGTCAATATGCGCCCTCTCCGAAGCATAATATGCGATTTTCAGACACTTGATTATAATGGAGATGCGTCTACCACTTTCTAACATTTTCCATAAAAATTCTGAATTGATATTGACTTTTTTAACGCCTTGTAATATAATTTAGTAAAGAAATTTCTTCGGGAGGTATTACTTATGAATAAGACCGTAGTTACCGTGTTGATATCCGTTATAGGCGGTGTTGCTGCTATTACCGCAGCAGTTACTGCATTTCTCATCTTCCGTGAGAAGCAGAAGAGGGACGAGGAAGAACTCGAGCGTTATCTTGACGGCTCGATTCAATAATCACACGTTCGATTTTAAGCGGCGCTTCTGAGAGGCGCCGCTTTTTCCATGTTTATTATTAAAACAAATGCCGCAGTCTGCTCCGGGAAGGAGCCGGCTGCGGTAAATTATTTCAGCAGGAGGAGTGCTCTGTCAGTCGCTTTACTGTGCCGTTGCCATAGGAAAAAACAGTGCTCTTTCCCACAGAGTGTTTGGCAAAGTACATGGCGCTTGTCACGGATTTCATCAGCTCGTCAAAGGTTCTGCCGTCGTTCGGGTACATGCTTACGCCGATTTTGCCGCAAATGCTGATGTTGCCCTTGTCGCTGTGATATGTATGATCTATTATTGTGCATATTCTGTTTGTTTTGTCTATCAGCTTGTCAATGGAGCTCATGCCTTTTACGAATATCACGAACTGAGCGCCGCTGACACGGCCGATAATGTCTGTGTCACGGAAGAATTCCCTTACGCTTTCGGCTGTTTCCTTCAGTACTGCACTTGCGAAAACATTACCGAGATTTGCCTGCAGAGATTCATATCCGCAGACCTCCGCCACGATCAGCGCATGGCTTCCGGTTGCTCCCTCATCGAAGAGATAGCTTTTTATCTTGTTCTCGGTAGCTGTACGGTTATAGAGATTGGTAGTTTCATCCGTGCGGCTGTCCGTCTGTTCCTGATCCGCGCTGGTTATTTTTTCTTCTGAAATATCAGCGCAGACAGCCATTACCTTTGTCGTTACGCCTGCCTGACTGCGTATGGCAACAAAATGTATCCTGTTCCATGCATAGTCGTTTGCGCGGATATTGAATATCCTGACTACGCATTCGGCATCCTCTGCGTCGCTGCGTGCAATGTTCAGGTTATCAAGGAATTTCTTTATGTCCGCCTCGTGCAGCAGGGTGCTGTTACGCAGGCTTTTTACAAAGTCAAACCTTGCCGGCATATAGCCGTACATCTTTTCAAAGGAGGAAGAAAACTTCACGCTGTCCGTTCCGGGTATCCATTCAAATATAAAGGATTTTGTCTGTTCTAGTATTTCGTCGTACAGCCTGTCGCTGAGAACAAGCGAGGTTTTTTCGTGAGAGAGTGCCGGAAATACCTGATGTTCCTCTCTTGTGGACAGTGTATCCCTGAAGCATTCTTCACTGATATAGTTGTCTGAATACATGCCGAATACAACTGTGGATTTGGACATCATCTCATTGATAACGTCTTTGTCCGCATTCATCGGCATAAACGGCATTGCACCAAGACCGGAGAAGCATTCCATCAGGTTTACCAGGACCTCTGACGGTATTATGCCGCCGGCAATCTTGTCAATAAAGCTGTTTGCAAAGGTGACTCTTGAAAACAGCCCGTTTGTAAAGCACTTTGTATTTATTGAATTGATTCCGACATTATATACTCCAAGCTCGAAGCCGCAGCCGCGTACAGTATCCGCAAATTCCGCAAGACAGCCAACATCGGCAGTATCTATCATATCCTGTGTTATGTTAATGCAGATGTTCTTTGAATGAATCGGATAGTAGGTCAGAAACTCCCTC
Organism: uncultured Eubacteriales bacterium; assembly: GCA_900315875.1. Lineage (GTDB taxonomy): Bacteria > Bacillota > Clostridia > Oscillospirales > Acutalibacteraceae > UBA1213. Next base: position 3,126 of record ONAX01000070.1, read on the forward strand.
AGAGCTCTTGAAGCTACCTCGGTATCATATCCGCGGAACATGGTAGTGATGGTCAGCCTGGGCAGTACATAACCGTCCTGCTCCAGAGAATGGATTGTAGATATCATTCTGCGCAGGCTTGTCAGGCTTATGGCAGTTATATTACTGTTGTAGTAAAGCGCAGAATAGATTTCGTCGAAATTATATTCTTCTCCGTATTCCGAAGCGTTTTCTATGATTTCATATTCCGTTACGCAGTCCTCGCAGGAAACTGACATCGGAACAAAGAACCTTTCAAAATCAATAACTGTTTTTCCGGAATCAGTAAGGGTATCATCCGAAGTCGTGGTAAGCTCCCAGCTGGTGCGCATGTTTTCGTTGTAGAAAAGGTACATGTTCTTGCCGTTGATCTTGGCTATATCTATAGCCTTGGATGCATTGGCAAAAAGCTCGTCAAACACTTTTCCGTGCTTCGGATAATTGGCAACGCCTATGCAGGCGGATATTTCCGGATAGGTAATATCGTTGAATGTATAGGTCTTGTGCAGACGACGGAAAATGCTGTCAATAAGCGCAAGCGATTCCTCCTTGCCGGGACAGTCGCGCACGAATACGAGGAAATTGTCATCCTCGACTCTTCCGATTATGCAGTTGTCGGAGAAATTCTCCTTCAGCATATCCGCAATATCACGAAGAATTTCGTCACCGAAGCGGTAACCGGTCCGACGGTTGATGGCGCGGAATCCGTCAATGTCTATCAGAGCCATCATGTGGGCTCCAGCTTTTCCGCCGTAGGTGAGGAAGTCCTCTATTTCATTGCGCAGTCCGGTAAAGTTCCACAGACCTGTCACAAAATCTATATCATGCGATGAACAAAGACCGCCGCTTATCGGAGCAAGACAGAGCTTCTGCAGGCTGAAAAATACCCTTTCGGTCTTTCCCTGCACCTTTATCGGCACAGCCGTGCTGCGAACATTGAGCATCTCGCTGCCTATGCGCATCGGACATTCAAGAACAACTCGGTCGATACCGCTGTCGCCCTCCGGGGAAAGGTTTTCCGTACGGAAGGTGCGCAGATAGCGGCCCTGGTATTCAGGGGTACAGAGCTTTGACAAAAGCATCATGGTTTCAGCATAGTTTTTCGGATGGTAACCCAGCAGAGATTCGCTGCTGCCTCTGAGCACGCTGCATGAATCCCGCGTGAAATCGAATTCAAAAACGAAATCAGAGATTCTGAGCAGGACATCCGTATTGCTCTTGCGCGCATTCATGACCTCAAGCTTCTGTTCTTCGAGAGCGCGTATAAGTGCCTGACGATCCATCTTGCGGTAAATATCTCCGGAATTGTCCGCATCAGGATCAAAATTGATTGTCTTTTCATCTTCGCTGAATACGCTTCTGTCTGCATGGTTGACGTCGGCATATTCCTCAGCAAGCTTTTTGAACTGATTGATAACGCTGCCAAAGCAGTCCATCATTATAGGTGAAAATCCGCCGCACGCGCCGCCGCGTATCATTTCCACAGCCTGCTCGTGAGAGAATGCTGATTTATACGGACGGTCGCTGGTAAGAGCGTCATAGCAGTCAGCGACTGATACAACCTGTGCCCAGATAGGAATCCTGTTTCCCGAAAGCTTGTCCGGGTATCCGCTGCCGTCGAACTTTTCATGGTGGTACCGGCATATGTCGTAACAGTATGTGAAATATTCATTTCTCTCAACTGTATCGAGCTGATCGAGGAGGTCGCAGCCCTTGACAGTGTGCGATTTCATAATTTCAAATTCCTCACGGGTAAGCCTTCTGGGGCTCAGCAGGATGGAATCCGGTATAGCGATTTTTCCGATATCGTGCAGCGAGGAAGCGGACGCTATCATGCTGATCTTTTCTTCAGTCATATTGTACTGAGGATATCTTTCCGCAAGTGCGCGAAGCATAACCTCCGTGAATTTCTTTATTCTGTGTATATGTCTTCCGGATTCAACATCGCGGTATTCGATTACCGTACTGAGGGTGTCAAGCATATCATTATTAATGGTATTGATTTTTCTTTGCTGCATCCTCAGCGCCTTGTTCTGCGCAACTATTTTTTCAGTCTGCTTTACGATAAGCTCCTCAAGCTCGTTTTTGTGCGAATAAAGCTCTGCAAGGTTTGCTACTCTTTTCTGGATTATGTAGGGATTGACCGGAGAAGCAATGACGTCGCTGTAGGGCAGAGTAATATTTGTATTGCGAATCTTTGCTGTTTCGCTGTTAAGTATCAGGACCACGGGCACATTTTCAAATATTATCAGACCTGAAAGGGTCTGCACATGCTCCGGGGTGATATTCTGAGCTATAGTTTCGTTTATAAGAACCACGGCGATTTCGTCCTTGTACCTTGTAAGAAAGCGAAAGGCAACATCTCCCGAATTAGTCTGGATTATCTCATATCGGGAGGCGAATATCTCGTTCAATATTGATTTGTTCATTTCCATGCTGTCCGCAACAAGCATTTTTTCATATGTCATTTCACCTCTTTGCCGGTTGACATGCGGTATGATCATTATAGATATCATTTACACAAAAATGAAACACTGCAAACTTTCCCTAATACAATTATACACTCACTTTGTCAATTTGTACAGACTATAATTGAAATTTCATCAATTAACAATAATCTGTTGATGCATTTATATGCAATATGACGATACTATTATTTCACAAAGATGGAAATATTCTTATCTTGAAATGATCGGAAGATTTTATTATTATTGATAAGGGGGGGATTATGTGACTATCGAAATGGCAGGCGAAAACAGGATAATAGTTTTGCTGTCCGAAGCAGACCTCAAAAGCTATCACACGGACTTTTCTGCACTCGGGACATCCAACATGCACGGCAGACATCTTATTAATGAGGTGCTGTCACTTGCACAGAAAAAAACGGGTATTTCTTTTTCGAATAAAAAAATAACGATAGAAGCTCTGAGCTGCCGGTTCGGCTGCATGATGATAATAACCGTTTCCAAAAAACGCAGGCTGTACCGGATACTGCGCCGGGAAGAAAAAAGCGTCTGCTTTGTTTTCGCTGACGAATACGGCGTGCTTTGCTGCCTGGGACTGCTGTACCTTTCAGGGATGGAAAAACAGAGATGCTCACTTTACCGTGAAAACAGCAGGCTTATCCTTGTTTTACCACTAAATAAAAAGAGCCGGCGTATTATACCGCTTGTGCAGCTTTTTGCGTCGGAATGCAGCAGCGGCTGCGGCAAGCTGACTGAACAGGCAGATACGGTATTTGCCGACAATGCTGTCAGCGTCGCCGGAAGGCTTATTTTCGGGCAATAGGATTCTGACGCTGACGCAAAATATGCATCAGATCCTTTGATAGTGAAAAAGTCGATGAATTCCGATTCACCGACTTTTTTGCTGACTTTTCGTTTTTTCTACAATTTATATATTGTTCACAAACTGTCTATCGAACGGATACATAATGTATGTTAAAATGAAACTGTACAATAATGCTTGCGTGAATACCCGAAAAGGAGAAAATATATGAACATATTCAAGCTTTTAAAACCCAAATCGACTGTTTTTTACCTGAATAAATCCGAGCCGCTGCGCCTTGCATCCGAAAGGCTCAGACAAAGCGGATTCACAGCAGTGCCGGTTATCGACGACAGCGGCGAATACATAGGAACCGTCAGCGAGGGCGATTTTCTCTGGCACATACTGCAGTACAGCACATCGATACAGACAATAGCAGATGAACACAGAATTGTCGATATCGTAAACGAAGAGAGAAACCGCGCGGTCAGGATAGATGTAACTATGGATGAACTGCTCGAACGCGTTATGGATCAGAATTTCGTCCCTGTGATTGACGACAGACAGATATTTATAGGTATAATCACCAGGAAGGATGTAATAGCCTATTTCTGCAGCCGCAGCGTCAGCTCGCCCGAAGCTGCATCGCAACAACAGTAATATCGTCGTCACGTCCGTCGCTTCTTCTGGCGCAGGCTTCGTCAACAATAGTATCGCACAGCTGCTGCATGCATCTGTCATCCCAGGAACAGATTATTCTTTCGATCCAGTCTTCTCCGGTTGCAATTGCGCCGTCTGAAACCATTACGACTATATCGCCCTGGGACAGCTCATCCTGCGATTTGCTGAATTCGATGTCTGGCAGTATTCCTGCAGGCAGTGACGGAGTTTCGATCCGGAAGATTTCGCTGCCCTTGCGCACAAATGACAGAGCAGCTCCTGCCTTCATAAAGCTGACCTTTCCGCTGTAAAGGTCGATGCTGACGACGTCTACAGTGGACAGGGATTCGTCGCCGGACTTTACAAGCAGGGCGGAATTGACTATTTTCAGTGAGCAGTCGCTGCCGAGCCCTGCGCGCAGCAGCTTTTCCATCAGGCTGGACGCCATTCCGCCGTCAACCGCAGCCCTGCCGCCGGTTCCCATGCCGTCGCTGAGTATTGCTGTCAGTCTTCCGGTGCCGTCTGTGAAATACCTCAGATTGTCGCCGCACAGCCGTCCGTTACCGCTTATATGCTGGGAGGATGCCGTTTCTGCGTCGAAGCAAGGCTGCTCGCAGAGGGTTATCCTGCAGCTGCCGTAAGCATAGGTCAATGCAGGTGTGTCGAATCGCCTGCCGCATATTTTTGAAAGCTCGTGCACCATCAGTGCGCGGCTTATTATTTTCTTATCAGTATCTGCGCTTTCTGCTTCTATGGTCATTCTTCCGAGTCTGTCCGTGCGGCAGCTGACCGCCGTCGGGTGCAGACCGAGCTCCTTGAGCTTTTCGGTTATCCTGTCAGCGAGAGTAGTGTCGAAGGTTTCGTAATCTGCATATTCCTGCGCCATTTCGCATAGGATATCGCTCAGCCCGCAGAACTGACCTGCCACTACACGCCGAACCTCCTCAATTCGGCGCTCGGCGGCCTCGCCCGCAAGATAGCTTTCGTAGCTGCGGTTGACAGCAGATGCCATTTCACCTGTGCGGCAGCATTTTTTTCTGAAATCGTCACGAAAATCATCAGCAGAAATGCAGCCCTTGTTCTGCAGCTTTTCCGTAACGTAATCGAAGCTTTCCATGCTTACCCCGTCGCGGTGCTCCCAGCAGAAAACCTTCATTCCGCAGCGTGAGCAAGTCTGATCGACAGCCTCCTTGTAGACTTCGGAAATTGTGGGGGTGACGATACCGGCGAGCTTTTCTGATACATCCTCGACGTCCTGTGTGACATTGGACAGAGCCTTTGAAGCAAAATCGAGCCGCATAATAATTGACCTGCGCAGACCTTCCGCATTGGCTGAACTGTCGTCCGGGGCAAATACGGCTCTCATGAAAGAAGCTGTATCAGGCGGAAGCGCGAGAAATACCAGTACTGCAACGGCTGTTTCGTAAGCTCCGGCTATTACAAGCGATGGCGAGCCTGTCTGCAGCGACATGATAAGCGCCGCAACCGCATAGCCAGTTGTCAGTGCGAAACGACCGACGGGGGAGAAGAGGCCGGCTATCAGACCGCCGAAGGCATAGGCTGCGCCGAGAAAGGCTGTATCGAGAGAATAAAGGCTGAGCACTGCACCGGCTGCCGTACCTGCTGCGGCGCCGCCTGCTATGCCTCCGTATCGTGCTGCAAACAGGATGACCGCAACCGCGGCGACTCTTCCGACGGACATCGGACCAATGCTGTACGGTACGAGGGACAGCAGAAATATACAACCGCTGAGAATGACGCTTGCAAGCTCCTGCGGCGTCAGCATGCCGAGACTCTTTGTTCCGGAGAAAATAACTATCGTGCGCGAAATGAAATATGCTCCGGCACCGCCGAGAAGTGCTTCGAGAAAATACAGCGACAGCAGCCTGAGAGAAAAACCGCTGACACTGAGAATGGCAAGTCCCGTTGCAAAAACAGGAACAGAGCACACGAGTGCCGGAAAAAACGAATGGCGGTTGATTTTTCTTATATCGCTGAGAGTCCAGCGTATGGCAATGACCGCAACCATTGAAGCAATGTACCTGAAGCCGCTGCTGCTGCCGGAAAAAACAACATATCCCACAGCCGAGCCGAAAAAGGACGGCAGAGCAGCAAAAAACGGCAGCGATGCACAAAGCGAAATGCCAAAGGGTGCATAGCTTTCGTAAATTCTCGCATTTGCCGATAAGAAGCCAAGCCCGAGGCTGAGCAGCACAAGCAAAATCCGCCTCAGGGCGGAATTCTGCGAAAGCAGTCCGGAAACATCCTCGAAACTGATAGTATGTATCTTCAAATAAATCACCCTGTCCACTTCCGGTCGGGAAGCAAGTAATTGATTAAAGTATAATGCTATCGCCGCGAGTAGTTTGTCAGAATAGGTTGCACACAGGCATTTGTTTTAGACGTGTATCCGGCACCAAAGACTCTGCAAGGGAAAACGATTGTTTTCACAGCAAATCTGTTGTATAATGGTGTCAACAGATTTTATGACTGAAAAGGAGAACGGTACAATGAGCTATATCTATAAAAGACGCGCCAATTACTATGAAACTGATATGATGGGAATTGTCCACCATTCCAACCATATCAGGTATTTTGAGGAATCCAGACTTGCCTATATGAAAAGCTTCGGCTGCGATGTTCTGCAGATGGAGAAGGAGGGTATTATCATTCCCAATGTCGATGCATATGCACGATATTTTGTTCCGGTCAAATTCGGGGAAGAGGTTGATATCGAGGTTTCTCTGACTACCTTCAACGGCACAAGAATGGAATACACCTATACCGTCAGAAAGGAAAACGGCGAAATCGCGGCGACGGGTCACACAATGCATTGCTTCGTTAAGACGGATTTCAAGCCTATGTCGCTGAAAAGAGCGTTCCCGGATTATTACAGAATGCTCCTTGAGCATCTGGAAAAGCCTGAGCAGGAATAATCCGGAATCGAGTAGGAGGCTACCCATTAATTGAGCAGCCGACCTCTCACACCACCGTGCGTACCGTTCGTTACACGGCGGTTCAATAGTTTGAGTGCAGTACCTTGTATCTTTCGAGTATGTCATCATA
>ONAX01000016.1:0-29687 GCA_900315875.1 uncultured Eubacteriales bacterium
ACGGGGCTCTCTTTTTTATGCGTTACCGATTCGTGTTACAGCGCCTGTGGTATCGGATGTACCGCCGTATCGCGAAAAGAAGGAGCACTCCTCAAAAAGAAGTGTTTTCCGCATGCTTCGCTATTTGCCAGTTTCGCCTTTGTATTACGCCAAGCCGCATACAAAGGCAAGTGGGAGTCGGGCTAAGCCCATACCCCTACGCCGAAGGCGTCACATCGCTTTTGCAAAAAGCGATATTTCACCGCAGCGCCCGCGCTGCGATATCACGTTGCGAAAGCAACATTTCACATCCCGCGCAGCGGGATATTTCATTTAAGAAAGGACTTTTACCATGAAAAAATCTCCCCGAACCTGCATCATTCCCTTCCGTGTTACTCCGGAAGAAAAGGAAAAAATCATTGAAAAAGCGTTCACGTCCTACCGCGAACCCAGCATGTATCTGCGCGACTGTGCGCTGAACAAACAAATCATTGTCGTCCCCGGCGCGGAACAGATCGCCGGGGAGCTGCGGCGCATCGGAAACAATCTGAACCAGCTCACGATGAAGTTCAACGCAGCCTTTAAGGAATCATCTGACAGGCGTATACAGAAACTCATCCAACTGACACCTCAGTTAGAGTATCAGTCGCAGATGATAGGTCAGATTCTCATCCATATTGCAAGCCTATGTTCGCAAAGATAACCACGGGAAGTCTGGCGGCTGGACTGATCAACTATATGGATAATGTGAAAGAGAAGGACGCTCGTATCCTGATTGCAAAAGGGCTGTGTACTGCCAGTCACGAAGCCATTTGCGCATCCTTCGAAATTCAGGCAAGTCGGAGCCACACCGTCAGCGAGAAGATGCTGCATATAGCCCTGGCTTTCTCTAATAAGGTCAGCACATCCGAGTATTATCATAATTCATCGTGGCTTGAATACGGCGGTGCGCCGGAAAAAGCATGCAGGAATGCATTTGTATATTCAATTGATTCCTACCTCAAATCGACCGGAAAATATCAGAAGAACGAGGCAAAGATCAATTATGATGACGTACGTGACTGTCTTGTGATTGTAATTTCAAGCTTTTCAAGTGTTACTTCATACGAAAACCAGACCAAAAAGGCTATAACAAATAAGGGTATCCAGGACGCAATGACGGAATACCTTCGTCACCAGCTTGAAGTATATTTCATTGAAAACAAAATGGACGCTGATAAGATCGCCGCTCAGGTTCTTATTAATAAGAGAAGCCGTGAAAGCGCTGAAAAGACACGTCTTAATATCAAGAAAACTCTTGCCGGCAATATGGATATGACGGGCAGGGTTGCAAAATTTGTTGACTGTCGAAGCAAGGATAAAAATGAAAGAGAGCTTTTTATCGTTGAGGGTGATTCGGCTCTCGGCGCTTGTAAACAAGCAAGAAATCCGGATTTTCAGGCAATTATGCCAATCAGAGGTAAAATCCTCAACTGCCTGAAGGCGGACTATAACAAGATTTTTAAAAGTGAGATCATTACTGACCTCCTCAAGGTTCTCGGATGCGGCGTAGAGGTAAAATCAAAGGCTAACAAAGATCTTGCGAGCTTTGATATGGAGCTTCTTCGCTGGAATAAGATCATATTCTGTACCGATGCAGATGTCGACGGCTTCCATATCCGCACACTGCTTCTTACTATGATCTATCGCCTTGCGCCTACTCTTATCCGTGAGGGCAAGGTCTATATTGCGGAATCTCCGCTGTACGAGATAACCTCAAAGGAAAAGGTCTACTTTGCTTATACCGAAGCAGAAAAAGAACAGTTCATAAAGGAAATAGGGGACAAGAAATTCACCATACAGCGTTCAAAAGGACTTGGTGAAAACGAACCTGAAATGATGAGCCTTACGACCATGAATCCTTCTACTCGCAGACTTATCAAGATCATGCCCGACGATGCAGCGGCAACCTCAGAAATGTTCGATATACTTCTTGGCGACAATCTCGCCGTTCGCCGTGATTATATAGTTGAAAACGGTGCAGACTATATCGAAGATGCCGATGTATCGTAATGATTCCCGAAAAAGCTGACAGGAGATTATATTAATGGCAAGAAAAAAGTCAACAAGAAAAACATCCTCAGAGCCGAAGCTCGAGGGATATATTGCAGGTGCAGGCGAGGTTGTTGAAGAACGAATTGTTCCGGCTTTGAAGGAAAACTTCATGCCTTATGCGATGAGTATTATCCTCAGCCGCGCAATTCCTGAAATCGATGGCTTTAAGCCTTCTCACAGGAAGCTTCTGTATACAATGTATAAAATGGGTCTTCTTGGCTCAACCAGAACAAAATCTGCTAATATCGTTGGTCAGACAATGCGACTGAATCCTCATGGTGATGCTGCAATCTATGATACCATGGTACGTCTCAGCAGGGGATATGAAGCGCTTCTTCATCCGTTCGTGGATTCAAAGGGTAATTTCGGTAAATTCTACAGCCGTGATATGGCATGGGCTGCGTCCCGATATACTGAAGCAAAGCTTGACCCGATTTGTAATGAGCTGTTTTCAGATATTGATAAGGATACAGTTGATTTTGTAGATAATTACGATAACACCATGAAGGAGCCGACACTTCTTCCGGCAGCCTTTCCGTCAGTGCTTGTTAATGCAAACACAGGTATTGCCGTAGGTATGGCAAGCTCAATCTGCTCGTTCAATCTGACAGAGGTCTGCAGAACAACAATCGAGCTTTTGAGAAATCCCGATCACGATATTATGTCAACTCTGCTTGCCCCTGATTTTACGGGCGGCGCACAGATCATATATGATAAATCCGTCATTCAGTCTGTTTACGAAACCGGCAGAGGGTCTATCCGTATGCGCGGAAGGTATACCTATGATAAGTATGCAAACTGCATTGATATTCTTTCGATTCCTCAGACGACCACAAGTGAAGCAGTTATAGAAAAGGTTATCGACCTTGTGAAAGCAGGAAAAATAAAGGAAATATCCGATATCCGTGATGAAACAGGTATTGACGGACTCAAGATCACAATAGACCTCAAACGCAGTACAAATCCGGATAAGCTTATGTCAAAGCTGTATAAGCTGACACCTCTTGAGGATAGCTTTGCATGCAATTTCAATGTTCTGATTGCCGGAACACCACGTGTGCTCGGTGTGCGTGATCTTCTGAATGAATGGTCAGCTTTCCGTGTTGAATGTGTACGACGCAGAACATACTTTGACCTGCACAAAAAGCAGGACAGACTGCATCTTCTGCAGGGCCTTGAAAAGATTCTTCTTGATATTGACAAGGCAATCAGGATTATCAGAAATACCGAGGAAGAAGCTCAGGTTGTACCTAACCTTATGGACGGCTTCGGTATTGATGAGGTTCAGGCTGAATACGTTGCCGAAATTAAGCTGCGTCACCTTAACCGCGAATACATTCTCAAACGTACACAGGATATTTCACAGCTCGAAAAGGAAATTGCCGAGCTTGAAAGCATTCTCGGCAGCAAAACAAAGATCAGGAATATCATTATTCGTGAGCTTTCCGAAATAGCCGAAAAATATGGTCAACCAAGGCGCTCTATGATAATTTATGCTGATGAAATAGAGGATGAGGAGATTACAGAGGAAATACCGGATTATGCCGTAAATCTTTTCTTTACCAAAGAAGGCTATTTCAAAAAGATTACTCCGCTGTCACTGCGCATGAGCGGCGAGCATAAGCTCAAGGACGGCGATGAGATAACCGAGCATTTTGAGACAACCAATAATACTGACCTTATCTTCTTTACGGATCAGTGCAACGCATATAAGACAAAGGGGAGCAGCTTTACAGATACGAAGACGAGCGTCCTGGGCGAATATATTCCCTCAAAGCTCAGCTTTGACGAGGGTGAAAATGCTGTCTATATGCTTCCGACAAAGGATTACAAGGGCTTTGTTCTGTTTGTCTTTGAAAACGGTAAAATTGCAAAGGTTCCGCTCGAATCATATGCTACGAAAACCAACCGTAAGAAGCTTACCGGTGCGTATAGTGATAAGGATAAGCTTGCTGCTGCTGTATATGTAGAAGAGGATACGGATATCGTTATCCTTTCCAGCTCCGGCAGAGCACTTGTCATCAATACTTCCGAGCTTATGCCGAAAACGACAAGGTCTACTCAAGGCGTGCAGGTGATGAAGCTTAAAAAGGGTCACAGAGTAATATCCGCAAGGGCTCTGTCTGATGAGGTTATCAAGAATCCCGAGCGTTACCGTGCAAAGAGTCTGCCTTCAATGGGTCAGCTTCCGAAAAGCGACGACGAGCAGCTTACTCTCGGTCTGGAATAAGGAAACGCCGCTGCAGATATGCAGCGGCGCCCTGACAGAATTATTTTTTACAAAGCAAAGCTTTGCAGTAATACTATTTGAGTAAAATCAAAAAAATATACGGGAAAATTTTGTCATAATGCTTGATTTTATCCGTTCGATATGATATTATAGTTGAGTATGTTAAACATTTATCTTTGGGAGGATATACATAATGGGTATTTGGGAGATAGTTGTAGGTTCACTGGTACTTATTCTTTCGGTAGTTATCATTATTTTCATTATACTTCAGGAAGGTCATCAGTCTGATCTCGGAACAATTACCGGCGGTGCAGATTCATTCCTGTCCAGAGGCAAGGCAAAGACAGCTGATGCATTTTTTGCAAGACTTACCAAATGGTGTGCAGTGATCTTCTTCTTTCTTGTAGTTCTTCTTAATGCTCTTTCTTACTTTGGTCTTACCGGTCTTCCGGATACAAAAACTGAGGTTCAGACAAGCGCAGTAGAAAGTGTAGCAGAATCAAGCACAGAAAGCAGTTCTGAGGAAAGCTCAAAGACTTCCGGCGAAAGCAGTGCAGAAAGCAAGACAGAGGAGAGCAAGCAGCAGTCCGCTGAGAGCAGTGCAGCAGAAAGCAAGACTGAATCTGCAGAAAGCACAGAACAGTCTGCTGAGAGCAGCAATGCAGCTGAATAAGCACTAAATAAATACGATTTTTAACGGGCATCTTCACCATCAGGATGAAGATGCTTTGTTTATATGGAGGTGACGCAGTTGATATCAATGCCAGAAAACGTAAAATACATTATTTCACAGCTTGAAAAAAGCGGATATGAGGCATATGCCGTTGGCGGCTGCATTCGTGACAGCCTGATGGGATTGACGCCTCATGATTGGGACGTTACTACCTCTGCACTGCCGCAGCAGGTTCTTTCCTCTCTTGATGCTCATAATATAATCGACAGCGGCATGAAACACGGTACCGTAACTGTAAAACTCGGTCAGGATCTGTATGAAATAACGACATTTCGAGCAGACGGGGAATATACAGACTGCCGCCGCCCGGACAGTGTAAGCTTTGTAACATCACTCACTGAGGATCTTGCAAGACGCGATTTTACTATGAATGCAATAGCATACAATGACAAGGCAGGGGTCTGTGATCCTTTCAGTGGGGAACAGGATCTGAAAAACCGACTTATCCGCTGCGTAGGTGATCCTGATAAACGTTTTGGTGAGGATGCACTTCGTATTCTCCGTGCACTTCGCTTTGCTTCCAGACTCGGCTTTGAAATTGAAGAAAAAACATCCCTAAGTCTGCATAAAAACGCTTATCTGCTTGATAATATTTCCGCAGAACGAAAATGCAGTGAGCTTCTGCAGATTATTGACGGAGAATATGCAGAGAAAGTACTTATCGATTACAGCGATGTTCTATCTGTTGTAATTCCTGAAATAAGCCCTATGATCGGTTTTGAGCAGCATAATCCCCATCATATATATGATGTTTGGCAGCATACTGTCAAGGTTATTGTTAATTCCCCTCATGGCAAGGTTTCCCGACTTTCGGCCATGTTTCATGATATCGGAAAGCCTCACTGCTTTTCTCTTGATGAAGACGGGGTCGGACATTTCAAACCACATCCCGGGATTAGTGCGGATATGTCGCGTGAAATAATGAACAGATTGCGACTTGATAAAAAAACCATTACTGAGGTATCAAATCTTATTCTTTATCACGATACAAGACCTCCGGCGACTGACAAAAATATAAGAAGAATGATACATAATGTCGGAGCTGAAAACTTTATTGCTCTTCTTGAGCTGAAAAAAGCCGATACTCTTGCGCAAAATCCCGAAACTATTGATTATAAGCTTGAATATATAGAGCAGCTCCGCAAAATATTTGCCGAGCAGACGAAAAACGGCGAACAGTTCAGCCTTAAAACCCTGAACATCAACGGCAGCGACCTCATTTCAATCGGTATTACAGACGGAAAGACAATAGGCAAAACCCTGAATACACTTTTATCCCTTGTAATAGACGGGGAGCTTGAAAACGATCACGATTTACTTCTGAATGCTGCAAAGAATATCTGACTTATTATTGATGCAAACAGGTAACCTGCCTGATAGATCTGAATGACGATCATCTCCGCATCCAGTTGATAAAGAACCAATTTTGAATCATGTTGTAACATTTGTCCAAAACAGTAATGTCGAATCAACAATTCCGATCAGGTGCAGTATCATGCCGGGTTGAAATATGCCGGTGTTTGTGATAAAATAGTATCTGATCGGATATGAAAAAATAAAGGATGAGAAAAATGGAGTACAGATTGAGCCTCGGTGCATGGGGAAGCGTATTCGCCGTACCGACAGAGCTTGTTGATAAACACCTCCGACTTGCCGGCGGCGTTCAGCTAAAGGTGATGCTTTACCTTTTGCGTAATTCAGAAAAAAACCTGTCAGCTTCCGATATTGCCGAAGCTTTGTCTTTGCCTGCTGCCGATGTGCGCGACAGTATGCTTTACTGGGAGCAGACGGGACTTGTAAAGGTCTGCGATGGAATAGTTACTCCGCCGGAATGTGTTTTATCAGAACAGCAGTCTGTGAAAGGTGTTGTTTCTGAAGCGGCAGCAGATGCTGTGAACATCATTTCCGAAAAAAATGAAGTCGGTGCAGCAGCCAAAAATGAAACCAAAACACCAGAAAAGCCATCAAGAAGTCTTACCCGTCCTGAGAAGCCCGATTCACGATACCTTTCGCGCAGGATGGAAGAGGATGAAAGCATAGCCTACCTTATGCGTACAGCGGATGAGATTTTCGGCAGACTTACAAATAACAGTGATAAAGCTACTCTCTTACTCATTCATGAACACGACGGACTACCTGTTGCAGTCATCATTATGCTTTTGCAGTATGCCTGCGATATAGGAAAATGTAATATGCGGTATATTGAAAAAATGGCTATATCCTGGGCGGATGCTGAGATCACAACAATAGATCGTGCTGAACAGAAGATAAAGACTCTGACAGATGGCAGAAGCGCCGCGGGCAAAGTGCAGCGTGTGTTCGGACTTGAAGCTCATTCGCCGACGGAAAAGGAATCAGAGCTTGCCGGACGATGGGTTAACGAATGGAAATTTAATGACGAGATGCTTCGTCTTGCATATGAAACATGTGTTGACGTTAAGCAGAAATATATACCGAAATATGTCGATACTATCCTTGCACGTTGGCATAACAGCGGGATAAAAACACCGGGAGATGTTTCCGCTGACAGTGAAAAGAACCGGCAGAAAAAACCAAAGAGCTACGGCGCAGCCTATGATATCAGCGAATATGAAAGCATAAGCGCCTATGATGAGGAGTGATTTTGTTTGGCATATTCAACCGAGCTGTATGAAAATGCACGGCGTGAAATGGAAAGACGCAGAACCATTGCCGAGCAGGAACTGGACAGACGAAGATCAGAGCTTTTCGAAAATTGCCCCGAAGCGCAGAGTATAGAGGAAAATCTGACAAAGATTTCCGTTGCTGCAGGCAGAGCAGTGCTTTCAGGTGCAGATATCCGCTCTGAGCTTGAAGCTCTGAAAGATAAAAGCCTGCGTCTGCAGGAAAGACTTGACGATCTGCTTGTGAAAAACGGCTATGGCAAAAACTGGCTTGAGGAATGGTACGTTTGCAAAAAATGCGGAGATAAGGGCTTTGTTGATGGGAAAATGTGCTCATGCATGAAATCGCTTCTGAGACAGATGTCATACGATGAGCTTAACAGTATTTCTCCGCTGGAGCTTTCAAGCTTTGAAAGCTTTGATCTGAAATACTATCCTGATCAGACAGACGAACGGACCGGAAAAAACCCGAATTATGTAATGTCAAAGGCACTCTCCTTTTGCAGACGTTATGCTGAAGAGTTTACTACCCGTTCACACAGCCTGATTTTTCAAGGTGATTCCGGTCTCGGAAAGACCCATCTGTCACTTGCGATTGCCAGCAAGGTAATTGAAAAGGGCTATGGCGTAATATATGTAAGCACGCCGGCAGTGCTTTCAAAGCTGGAAAATGAACGTTTTTATTCAAGAGGAGAGCAGCGCAGCTCGACAGAACAGCTGCTGTGCGAATGTGATCTTCTTATCCTTGACGATCTCGGCACAGAATTTTCTACTAAATTCAGCGTTGCCGAAATCTATAATATACTTAATACTAGAATGATGTCGTCCCTTCCGACGATTATCAGTACAAATCTTACCCTTGCACGTATCCAGGAACAGTACGGTTCGCGTCTTGTATCGCGTGTAATAGGGGGACTTGACCGTGTTGAGCTTATCGGCACGGATGTACGCCAGTTAAAACGCAGAGAAAGAAAAAATAGTAAATAATTATTTCGACAAAGGAGAAGATTATCATGTCAAGAATTCTTTTAACCGCAGACAGCACCTGTGACCTCAGCCCTGAGCTTGTTAAGCGCTATAACGTTACTGCATATATGCCGCTTCATGTTGTTCTCGGTAAGAAAACATATGATGACGGCGTTAACATCAAGCCTTCTGAGATCTATAAAAACTTTGAAGCTACAGGAACTCTTCCGAAAACTGCTGCTGTAAATATCAGCGAATATGAGGAGTTTTTCCGCAAGCTCAAAACAGACGATGATACTGAGATAATTCATGTTTCACTCGGTCACGCTCTTTCGAGCACATGTCAGAACAGTGCAACTGCTGCAGAGCTTGTAGGCGGAGTTTATACTGTAGATTCCTGCAACCTCTCAACAGGCTCAGGCCATATTGTCATTGAGGGTGCAAAGATGATAGCCGAAGGAAAGCTCAGTGCTCCAGAAATCGCACAGCGTATGCGTGAGCTTACAAAGAAATCATATGCAAGCTTTGTAATTGATAAGCTTGATTACCTCCGTGCCGGCGGGCGCTGCTCAGCACTTGCTATGCTCGGCGCTAACCTGCTTAAGATAAAGCCTTCAATTTTCGTTAATAACGAAGACGGTTCAATGACGGTCGGAAAGAAATACAGAGGAAATCTTGATAAGGTTCTGATTCAGTATGTTGACGATCAGCTTGCAGCATACCCGGACATACGTACCGATAAGATCTTCATTACACATGCAGGAATCGGTGATGATCATGTAAAGGTCGTATATAATTACCTTAAGTCAATGAATAAATTTGACGAGATATTTATCACGACCGCAAGCTGCACTATTTCTTCGCACTGCGGCCCGGGTACACTGGGAATCCTCTTTATGACGGAGTGATATTTTATGGATCAGCAAGTTAATGAAATAGTTCTTCAGACACTTGAACGCTTTAATGAACCTATTGAACGACGTGATCTGCAGATTGAATGCGGTGCTCTTGAAAACGAAGAATTCGGCAATGCTCTGTCATATCTTGAAAAACGCGGCAAAATTGTTGTTCACCGTAAAAAGGTAGGACTTCCTCACACAATGGGCTGTGCAGCAGCGACTGTTGTGCGCTGTGCCAAGGGTTTTCTCTTTGCTTCACCTGATGACGGCGGCGAGGATATATTTATCAGATCTGCTGCTGCAAATGGTGCGCTTCCCGGTGACCTTGTAATGCTCAAAAACATTACTGCAGGTGAAAAAGGACCTTCCGGCGAGGTTTCGTCTATTATTCAGCATGGCGAGCGTATCATCACCGGAACAGTCGAGTATCCTGACCGCCGCAGCGGAAAAACCTATATTATGCCTGACGGAGATTATTCTTTTTCGCTTCGTATACCTCAGGGCGGCTCGCTCAAATCCAAGCCGGGAGATAAGGTCAAGGCAAGTGTTTATTATGACCAGAAGGAGCGCAGAATTTATGCCCGCGTAATCAAGGTATACGGCAGAGCAGACAGCGCGAAAATCTGCTCCGATGCCATTATTGATTCATACGGAATACCAACAAAATTTCCTGTACCCGTAAGGCATGAAGCAGCTCTTCGTGCCGGTGCAGGCATAACCGAGCAGGAGCTTGCCGGCAGACTTGATCTTACTGATGAGCCGATTTTTACAATAGATGGTGCCGATGCAAAAGACCTTGACGATGCCATCTCTGTAAAAAAGCTTGCAAAGGGCTGGGAGCTTGGAGTTCACATAGCTGATGTTTCACATTATGTAACAAAAGGCAGCCTTCTCGATGAAGAAGCACAGCTTCGAGGTACGTCTGTTTACTTTTCTGACAGAGTAATACCGATGCTCCCTGTTGAGCTTTCAAATGGTTGCTGTTCGCTGAATGCCGGTACAAGAAAGCTCACTTTTTCAGCAATAATAACTCTTGATGAAAAGGCCGGTCTTGTTGATTACCGCTTTGTAAAAAGTGTTATCGTTTCCAAGGTAAGAGGTGTGTACAGTGAAGTCAATGCTATTCTTGACGGTACCGCTGACGATGAATTAAAGGAAAAATATTCTCCGGTTTATGACAGCATTTTTGCTGCTAAGGAGCTTGCCGATATTATGAAGGCAAATTCCCACCGCCGTGGAGAGCTTGAAATAGAAACAAATGAGCTTCGCTTTGTCCTTGATGATAATGGAGTATGTATCGGTGTTTCTCAGCGAGAAAGGGGAGAGGCTGAGCAGCTTATCGAGCAGTTTATGATAACTGCAAATCAGGCTGCTGCGCTGTATGCTAAAAGTGCGGGAATTCCCTTTGTTTACAGAGTTCACGAACCGCCGGAACCTGAAAGGCTAGCTTCCCTGGCGGAGCTTGCCGCAGCATGCGGATTCCAGACACGCCGTATAAAGGAAGGCGTTCATCAGACGGATCTTGCAGCGCTGATAGATGCAGCAAGGGATACAAAATATGCTTCACTGATTTCTACTCAGGTATTGAGAACAATGTCAAAGGCGCGTTATGACAGTCGGCCGATCGGTCATTTTGGTCTGTCGCTTGCTGATTATTGTCATTTTACGTCACCGATAAGAAGATATCCTGATACGTCTATTCACAGAATACTTACTGATCTTATAAGCGGCGAACCAGTTGATAAGATCAAAGCCCGCTATGAGGATTTTGCAAGAGAATCTGCAGCGCTTTCCTCAAAGTTCGAGCTTCGTGCCGTACGTGCCGAGCGTGATGCGGAAAAATGTTATGCAGCAGAGTATATGCGTGCACATATTGGTGAGCATTACAGCGGTGTTGTTTCTGGCGTTGTACCTAAGGGAATATTTGTTATGCTGCAGACAGGAATAGAGGGTTTTGTTGATCTTACTGCGATCCCCGGAAAGGTATTCGATTTTGACGGTAAGACCACAACAACTGACCTTCGCTCCGGTGAGAGTTATACAATAGGCGATGAAGTACTTATTGAGGTTATCGCTGCATCCGTTGCTGCCGGAACTATAGATTTTGCATTTCCGAAAAATAATTGATACACCATATCAATTTAACAGGAGGTAAGACAAATGAAAACAAAGTCTATGCTTGTGGTGTGGGTTCTTATTATCATTACCGCAGTATATATAGTCGGTGCTTTTATAGCATTTCTGATTATACCGGAAAGTCTTTACTACATATTCGGTAACCTGTTTCCGTTTCGTCTTCCGCCTGTGTGGAGTATTCTTTCTATAATTGCATTCCTTACTCAGACTGTACTTGTGACATTTCTGATCTTTCTTGACGGCAGGCATAAGGGAAATATGAAACGGGATATTATTTTAACTACAATCATAGGACTCATCTGCCTTGTACTCTGCTGTATTCCCGAAGGCTATGGCTTTTTAAAAAATATAGTTCCGGATACTCTTGAGAAACCGTACAGCCTTGAATTCAGCGATGACAAATCCCGTGTTATCGTTTGTAAGCGTACACGGAGCCGTCTCGGTATAGGAAATGTTTATCTGCTCGCTCCTGACGGAAGAGCGCAGCCCATAGGTGAATTTGAAATTCAAGGCGGATGGACTGAGGACTCTGACTTTCACTGTGAGCAGTATGATGACTACTTTCTTGTCAGCTACAGAACAGAAAACGGGAAATTCGAAGATCTTGTATGCAGCTTTGAAGGTCTCTATAGATAAAAAGACACCGCAGAGACCGGATTTTACCGATTTCTGCGGTTAATTATTTATTTAAGCAGTTCAAATATTCTTGCGCAGTTTTCTTTATCGTTATGTTCGAAAAATGAATCGCACCGTTGCGCATATTTGTCCTTAAGGGGAAACTGCTTTTCCATATTCAGGCAAACAGCTTCAATAAGCTTTTCACGATCAAAGAATACCTCGCCGAATCCTCTCCTGGAAATACCCTCGCCCTCCGGTTCTGCAGTTGACGGAAGCCCCGGCGGATAGAAGTACATCACGCTTTTTTTCAGATAGGCGAATCGGTACTGCAGCTCGCTGTAATCTGTTATCAGCAGGCTTGCGTGAGAAACCAGCCAGGTTATGTTTTGCTCAGTTTCGGAATAAACGGACATAAGATCTGTCTGCGGGAAGGTGCGCTCGTACTTTTCCGCCTCCTTCGGAAGCATCAATGCAAGCTTATAGCCGAAACGTCTGCATATGTTCAGAAGCGCCGGGTCGGATAGCAAAGCGGAATATTCCCTGTGGAAGATACTTTCAGTGAACCGGTGCAGGCTTGAATGATCGTATACTTCAAATATCCTTCTTCTACCGGGACTAATGAGAATAAGCTTTTCACGTTTATCGGTCAGTGCATCAAGCAGGGGATTTCCTGCCGTAATTATCATATCCTCGTCATAATCAAGCTCGGGGGAGAGAAGCGCCTGCTTTTCCTCATTGGAAGCTGTAAAAATGGTACGGATATTGTCTGCAAGACGGTTGTCAATATCGGTACGGGGAGTGCACAGAAAACGATTGCGTACACTTATTATCTGTGCAGACGCCATATCGCGCAGATAAAGCCTGTCTTCTTCTGTAAAGCCGAGTCCTGAATAGCTGTCGTTATCTGTTGCAATTATGAAATTTGCCGCAAGTGCAACAGCTTTTGCACGGATTGATCCCTTTTCGAGAATGTTTTCATAACCTGCATCGGCAAGCAGAACTGCTTCGGGTGAATTCTTGTCGGTGATAAAATACGAAACAGCAGTATCAGTACCATGCTTAGTGAAATATCTGAAAAGCAGGTTTCCGTTGGAATTTATGCCGGTTTCATCATAAAAAACAAATATTCTTCTGGTATCATCCGAGCGCCTTATACTTTTGGCCATGTGTCTTAGACGCTGATAGTAAAGCCTTGCGGATAATCCTTCATTCTTAGCCGCAGTGCCGAGAAGCCTGTTTTCAGCAAGTGTAATAAGACTTTCGGTTGCACGACGAACTGCAAGGCTTTTTGTCTTGGCGTCGTAGCTTACAGCCCTGCCATAAAAAACTGCGCAGGATCCGCGTAGCTTTTCTGAAAGCCGTGAATGTATTCCTTCAAAGGTCATCGGCATCCTGAACGAAAGTCTGGCGTGTTTGAAATTAAAGCATACTGTATCAATTGCCTTTCCGGAAGAAACGGGAACGAACAGCCTGAAAGCATACCTTCTGTACATAACTCTGCCGAATATTGTTCTGTCAGTATAAACATCCGATCGGATAACCCGGCTTCGTGCGCCGTTTATCACAGCATAAACGCTGAAATTCTCTTCACCGAGAGCAGATGCGCCTACAAGCTCGGCGTCAATATACATGCCGTCCTCTCCGAAATTAAGGGTTTTGATGTTAACGCTGATGTCCTTGGAGCGCATTATCAGCATTTCACCTATGTGCGCTGCAAATTCTCCACTGAGATTAATATCCTCCAGTCGGTTCGGAGCTGTGCGGTAGCGTTTTGTTATTGCCGTATTAGGTGCTGCAATATCTGTTTCCGGAACGAGCTTGGGGTTTTTGTATTTCATTTTAAGCAGTGCAAAGCCGTATTCTAAATCAAGACCGCATTTTTTGAGCAGCCTCGGGCTAATAATCACAGAGTCTTCAATATAGTTGAAGGCTTCACTGCAAAGTGAAAAGAATTCCTCCAATCGATTGCCGGTAAGTATTCCCTTGTAGTTTCTGCCTGCATTCAGCGCAAGCTTTACTCCGAGCAGGTACATCATTGCCGACTGCACAAGATATGACCCTGCATAGCTTTTCAGCATCGGAATTATAAATTCCCTTAGACTGCGTATATAGAAATCCGTGTTGTACTGTGGGGCATAACGATTTCCTTCATGCTCTGATGGGTTAGTGGTTATAAAGGTGCATTCCGATGAATAAACATATGAATATGTCAGATTCATGGCTTCTATCAGATATTTCTGTTCATAGTGAAAATGAATATCTGTATCAAATCTGAGACTGCTTGTAGCACTTGAAAGGAAAAACCAGCATCCTTCGTGCAGTATCAGTCTGTCCGGAGTTTCATGCAGACGTACAATGCCGTCGTCGATATCTTCGGCGTAAACCGTATCGATTCCCCCGGGATTCTCCGTAACACATTCCATGCAGAATACAGGAATACGCTTGTTTTTCAGTATTTCCTGTGCACGTTTGAGTGAACCTTTTTCATAGTACGAATGGTTGTCTATAAAGGAAATATAGCTTCCCAGAGCAAACGGTCTTGCGTGGTTATAGCAGCTTGCAGGGTTCTTCTCAGCTGCGTCAACGAAAACAATATTTTCGGGGTATTTAGTATTAAGCTGAGCACATATTTCAGCTACTTCCGGACTCCCGATCGGGTCAATAAGTATAAGTTGAACATTTTCTCGGAAATATCTTTCGTCTGTGATAATATTTTCAACTGCTTCTTTTATATTACTTTCGCTTTTAAGCAGCATATTTATAGTAAAGAAAAATCTTGATGGCATAACAGCCTCCATAGTCTTCTGCAGAATTCATTATACAGTATAATTTTATTACAATTTCTTCCAATTGTCAACGGCTGCGCCCATAGCTGATGCATGTTGTTGCATATCGATTTGTATCGAATTGCAGCATAAAATATGACAAATGATGATCAGTTTGCTCGTCAACCTGATAAAAGTCATGCAGTATTATCAAGGCTGAAAATGATTTTTTTCGAATAAAACTATATTACTTGCGATTCATGATTTTTAACAAAATTTCGAGATAAAGTATATACAAAAAAGATAAAGAGCAGATTTTTAAAATTAAAATTGATACATCTTGACATAATTCGCAGTTTGTTTTATAATTCAGACATCACAGCAAAGGCGCTGCGGATCCTAAGGATCTGCGGCGCTGTCTTTTTATGTAATAATTTTTATTGAATGGGGAGGTTTTTTATGACAAATGTGCCTGGTATATTCGGTGAGCGCGTATTCAATGACGAAACAATGAAAAAGTATCTTCCTAAGGGAACCTATAAGGATCTCAAGCAGACTATTGAGGATGGCAAGCCGCTTGATATCAAGATCGCTAATATCGTAGCTCATGCTATGAAGGAATGGGCTATTGAAAACGGAGCAACTCACTATACACACTGGTTCCAGCCTATGACAGGTATTACTGCTGAAAAGCATGATTCCTTTATTTCTCCGACAACCGGCGGCGGAGTAATCATGGAGTTTTCCGGTAAAGAGCTTATCAAGGGCGAGCCGGACGCTTCTTCCTTCCCGTCAGGCGGTGTTCGTTCAACCTTCGAGGCACGCGGCTATACAGCATGGGATCCGACATCATATGCATTCATCAAGGACGGTTCACTTTGTATCCCGACAGCATTCTGCTCATATACCGGTGAAGCTCTTGATAAGAAAACACCCTTGCTGCGTTCTATGGAGTGCATAAATAAGCAGGCTCTGCGTGTTCTTCGTGCACTCGGCGATACTGAAACAACAAGAGTAAATACTACAGTAGGTCCCGAGCAGGAATACTTCCTTATCGACAAAAAAGTTTTTGAAAAGAGAAAAGACCTCATTTACTGCGGACGTACACTGTTTGGTGCAAGACCTCCGAAGGGCCAGGAGCTTGAAGATCATTACTTCGGTTCAATAAAGCCGAGAGTAGCTGCATTTATGGAAGATCTTGACGAGGAACTCTGGAAGTACGGTATTCTTTCCAAGACAAAGCACAACGAAGTTGCTCCCGCTCAGCATGAAATGGCTCCCATTTTCGATACTACAAATATAGCAACAGACCATAACCAGCTTACAATGGAGATCATGAAGAGAACTGCTGAAAAGCATGGTCTTGTATGCCTGCTGCACGAAAAGCCCTTTGCAGGTGTAAACGGTTCCGGAAAGCATAACAACTGGTCTATGGCTACGAATACCGGGAGAAACCTTCTTAACCCCTCTAAAAAGCCGAGAGAAAACACAGAATTCCTTGTATTTCTTGCAGCAGTAATTCGTGCTGTGGATGAAAACCAGGATCTTCTCAGAATTTCCGTTGCAAGTGCCGGAAATGATCATCGTCTTGGTGCTAATGAAGCACCTCCTGCAATTATGTCTATGTATCTCGGTGATGACCTTACAGAGGTACTTCGTTCCGTACTCAGCGGCAGTGAATATATTGACGACGGTAAACACGTAATGGAAACAAGCGTTGATGTTCTTCCTAACTTTACAAAGGATACATCTGACAGAAACCGTACTTCACCTTTTGCATTTACGGGAAATAAGTTTGAATTCAGAAGCGTCGGTTCTTCAGAAAACATTGCCTGTGCAAACTTTATGATTAATACAATGGTTGCTGATGTTCTTTCCGATTTTGCAGATCAGCTCGAAAAGGCTGATGACGTAAAGACTGCAGCAGAACAGCTCGTTAAGACAACTGTTGAACAGCATAAGAGAATTATCTTCAACGGCAACAACTATTCCGAAGAATGGATCGAGGAAGCAAAAAGAAGAGGTCTTCTCAATCTGCGTTCTCTCCCGGATGCACTTCCGCTCTATACAAGCCAGAAGAATATCAATCTCTTCGAAAAGCACAATATCCTGACCGAGAAGGAGCTGCGCTCACGCTGCGATGTTCTTCTTGAAAAGTACAGCAAAATCATAAATATTGAAGCTCTTACTGCACTTGATATGGCTAAAAAGGACATCGTTCCCGCAGTTACAAGCTACATCAAGGAGCTTGCCGAAACAGTAAGCCTTGTTAAGGCTATCGATCCGGAGCTTGTTCCTTCTGCTCAGACAGAGCTTGTAAAGAAGCTGACGAATCTCCTCAACTGCTTCATCGGCAAAATCGATGTTCTCGACAAAGCTGTTGTAGGCGCCAAAGAGGTTGAAGGCGTAGCAGAAAACGCTATGTACTTCAAGGAGCAAGTTCTCGCAGCAATGCAGGAGCTTCGTGCTGTTGCTGACGAAATGGAAGCCAATATGTCCGCAAAGGCATGGCCTTATCCGTCATATGGCACAATGCTGTTCAGTGTTTGATCTGTACAAATAAATAATAAGTTCTGACTCCGCCGGATACTATTGTTTGGCGGAGTTTTTTCTATTGCTAAATGGAATAAAATATGATACAATATATACAATATTTATCTGATTCTGAAAAAGGAGTGGTTTTTATGAAACTAAAAAAACAATTGCTGAAAATTGCCGCAACGGCTGTCAGCGCTGCGTTACTCATTTCACCTGCTGGTATTACCACACTTGCTGCCGAAAGCACTCCGATCGGTTATTTTGAGACACTAGTCTAAAAAATTGATTATTTACTTGACTTTTTCTGAAAAGGGGGATATAATAATGATACAAGGTCAAAGAAAGTCAAAATCAAAAAGGAGCGTGAGAATATGAAAATGTCCGATCTGGTTGCCGAATATATTGTCAGGCAGCTTAATGAATCCGACGGCAGTACAGAGATCCGCCGAAATGAACTTGCCGATCTTCTGGGCTGTGTACCGAGTCAGATAAACTATGTAATTACCTCGCGCTTCACACCAGAACAGGGCTATATTGTTGAAAGCCGCAGAGGCGGCGGGGGATATATCCGAATAACCCGTGTATGCACCGGTAAGAATGCTGCAATAATGCATATTGTGGGTTCAATCGGTGACAGCATATCAGCAAATGAAGCGAGGGTTATTCTTCGAAATATGCAGCTTGGCGGTCTTTTGGAACCTTACGAAACGGCACTAATGCTGTCTGCAGTATCGGATAAACCTTATGTAAACACCGAAGCGGGCATTCATAATGTAATACGTGCAGCAATACTAAAAAATATGCTGCTGACATCTCTTGCAAACAGTTGAAAATATTATATCGGGAGGAATAAAAATGATTTGTCAATCATGTGAAAAAAGACAGGCGACGACGCACATAAAAACGATCGTCAACGGCGAACTGAAGGAATTCATGCTTTGCCCCGAATGTGCAGGCAGACTGGGCTACGGCTCTTTATTCACGAGCTTCGGACCGGATCTCGACAGATTATTCGGCGGCTTTATGGACAGCTATACGCCACAGATTTCCGGAAAAAGATGTCCTTTCTGCGGCAGCAGCTTCGAGGATATAGCACAGTCAGGCAAGGTAGGCTGTTCACGCTGCTATGAAATATTCGAGGAAGAGCTAATGCCTTCGCTTCAACGCATCCACGGCAGAACAACACATAGTGGCAAGCTTGCAAAAAGTGCCGGTAAGGCTGTAAAACTTCAGAGCGAGATCGAAAATTATCGTAAGGAACTTGAAAATGCAATAAAGACACAGGAATTTGAAAAAGCCGCACAGCTTCGTGATAAGATACGTGAGCTGCAGAAAAAAGCTGAAATGGAAGGGGAGGAATAAATCATGGTTGCAGATAGAATCCAGCCTGCAAAGGATCTGAGCGATGTTGTAATCAGCACGAGAATACGTTTTGCGAGAAACCTTAATGATTATGAGTTCCCGTGCAGGCTCAGCGTTGAGAAGAAATGCCGTGTGGCAGCTATTGTAAAGGCAGCAGCACTTGGAAATCAGAATAAGTATTCCGGTCGTTTCCGTTATATATCCATGTCAGAGTTGACGCAGGAGGAGGCTGTTTCTCTCGTTGAGCGTCATCTTGTAAGTCCGGAGTTCATTTCCGACAGACAGGGCAGGGGACTGCTTTTAATTGATAATGAATCCGTCAGTATTATGATCAATGAGGAGGATCATGTACGTATTCAGGTAATACGTCCGAATCTTGATCTCGAAGGTGCCTTTGATCTTGCCAATATATTTGACGATATACTTGATGAACAGCTGAACTTTGCTTTCAGCGACAAACTTGGCTACCTTACTCAGTGCCCGACAAATATCGGTACCGGCATGCGTGCATCTCTGCTTCTGCATCTGCCTGCACTCAAGGAAAGCGGAGCAATGGGCAAAATTTCTGCTTCACTTTCAAAGCTTGGCTTTACGATTCGCGGTATGTATGGCGAAGGGAATGACCCCAAAGGCTCTGTTTATCAGCTTTCCAATCAGGTGACTCTCGGTATCAGCGAAGCAGAGGCAATTGATAATCTGCGCGACATCACTATGCAGCTTATTGCTCAGGAACGCTCAGCAAGAGAAGCAATGGCTGAAAACATTACAATTCTTGATGGCTTGTATCGTTCCTTCGGAATCTTAAGATATGCTAAAATACTGACGAATGACGAATGCTGGAAGCTTCTCTCAGACCTGCGATTTGGTGTAGAAATAGGTATCTTTGAAAATATTGATTACGACACAATAAACAGACTTATGATTGAGGTTCAGCCTGCGACACTTATGAAAAATATCGGTAAAAAGCTTCCGGCTCTTGAACGTGAGCGTATCCGCGCAGAGCTTATCAGGACAGCTATTGCAAGACCAAAGGTCCCTGCGAGCAGGAGACTTGAATGACAGATAAAAAAGGACGTGATTATATGAATTTCAGAATCGGACATGGTTATGATGTGCACCGCTACAAAGCCGGTAGGAAGCTGATTCTCGGCGGAGTAGATATTCCCTATGAGATGGGACTTGACGGTCATTCGGATGCAGACGTGCTTGTACATGCCATTATTGATGCTCTTCTTGGAGCTGCAGCAATGGGAGATATAGGGGCGTTGTATCCGGATACAGACGATGCGTATAAAGGTGCAGACAGTATTAAACTTTTCGAGGATGTTGTCGGTCGTCTTCGTGAAAAAGGATACGAAATCGGCAACATAGATGCAACAATACTTGCACAGGCACCGAAACTAAGACCGCATATCGACATTATGCGCAAAAATATTGCCAATGCAGCCGACCTTGATTTTGACCAGGTCAGCGTAAAAGCTACAACTGAGGAAAAACTTGGATTTACCGGACGTTTGGAAGGTGTGTCAGCACATTCTGTTGCCTTGATTTATAAAAAATAATAATACAATAATGATTATTCCGTCGGAGCAATTCAGCTCTGACGGATATTTTTATTAAAATGTGAATCTGAATAATAATAATGAAAATAATAAATTATATGTCATATTTAACAAATAATAGTATGTAAAGTTAATAAAAATTTACTTTAGTTTTATTAAACTCTTTAAAGTTTTGTTGACGAACAGACTGAAAAAAGGTATAATAAACATGTATGTTTTTAATATCGGGTCTTGTGGTTTTTTGTTTTTGACCCTGTTTTACTCCTCTATGCATCAATAGTACTGACTTTTTTAAGTGAAAATTTATTAACAAATAGAAGGTGTTATTATGCAGAATATTGCATTAAACAATAAAACAGTTCTTGTGACAGGGGCTGCCGGGTTTATCGGTGCTGCACTTTGCAGACGTCTACTCTGCGGTGACTTTTCAGTACGTGTAATCGGGCTTGACAGTCTTACGAATTATTACGATGTAGGACTTAAAGAAAAACGTCTTGATGACCTTATAGATAGCCCTTCCTTTACTTTTGTAAAAGCAAATATAGCTGATAAGAATGCTCTTGAGACTGTTTTTGAAAAATATCACCCTTCATTAGTAGTTAACCTTGCCGCTCAGGCAGGCGTCAGATATTCTATTATTAATCCTGACGCGTATATCGAATCAAATATGATTGGCTTTTACAATATTCTGGAATGTTGCCGACATTCCTATGAAACCGGAACAGGTGTTGAGCATCTTGTATATGCATCAAGTTCTTCTGTTTACGGAAATAACGAAAAAATACCATACAGCACAGATGATAAGGTTGATCATCCGGTTTCTCTCTATGCCGCAACAAAGAAATCTGACGAGCTTTTTGCACATGCATATTCTAAACTTTACAGTATCCCTTCAACCGGACTTCGTTTTTTCACGGTATACGGTCCTATGGGACGTCCTGATATGGCATATTTCGGATTTGCTGATCAGTTCTGTGCCGGAAATACGGTGAAAATATTCAATTACGGAAAATGTAAAAGAGATTTCACATATATTGATGATATTATTGAGGGCATTATAAGGGTCATGCAAAAGGCTCCGGATAAAAAAATCGGCGCCGATGGTCTTCCCGAAGCGCCTTATGCACTTTATAATATAGGTAATTCTTCCCCGGAAGATCTTCTGGAATTTGTCAATATTCTCTCTGAGGAACTTATATCTTCCGGTGTCCTTCCTGCTGATTTTGATGTTTCTGCTCATTGTGAGTTTGTCCCTATGCAAGCTGGTGATGTTGCAGTAACCTACGCTGATATCTCTGCTTTAGAGCGTGACTTCGGTTTCAGCCCATCGACATCTCTTCGTGATGGTCTCAGAAGCTTTGCTAAGTGGTATTCACAGTACAAAAATGAAAAGGGAAAATGAATCTATGGGAAAGAAAAAACACGACGGCCCTCCGAGACTTCTGCTTGTATCGTCTTCCGGAGGTCATTGGGAACAATTAAAACGACTGCAGCCGTTAATTGATAAATATGATGGCTTCCTTGTCACAGAGAAAACACAGTTCGATGCAAATGCAAAGTATTTTATGCTTCAGACTGACCTGCGGGATATTCTGATGATACCTAAAATGACAGTAAATTCTCTGCGAGCTCTTCGCATATGGCTGAAGGAAAAACCTGATTTTGTCATAACTACTGGAACGATGGTTGCTTATCCGTTTTACCTGCTTGCCGTACTTACAAAGAAAAAATTTATTTTCATCGAAACTTTTGGTCGTGCAAATATGCCGACAGTAGCAGGCAAGGTTATGGAAAAGCATTCTGACCTGTTTATTGTCCAGTGGGAAACACAGGCAAAGCATTATAAGAAGGCAATTTACGGAGGTTGTTTGTATTGATATTTGTAACAGTCGGCTCCAGACAATACCCTTTCGACAGGCTGTTTAAGAAACTCGATGAATTGTATGATAAACAGTTAATTACAGAGCCGCTGTTTGCTCAGACAGGCAATATCACTTATGTTCCGAAAAACTATGATTATAAGCCTTATATTTCACCTGAGGAATTTGATCAGCACATGAAAGAATGTGATATTGTCATTTGTCACGGCGCTTCCGGTTCAATCATGAAGGCGCTTAATCTTAAAAAGAAGGTTATCGCTGTTGCCAGACTCAGAAAGTACAAGGAACATATAAACGATCACCAGATACAGAATAACGAAGCCTTCTCATCACATCATTACGTGCTTATGGCCGATCCCGAGCTCGATAACCTTGCGGAGTGTATTGATAAAATCAAACGTGGTGAGGATGGTCTTATAGAATGGGTAAATGAAGACCCTATGAGAATAGTCAATATGATTGACGATTTCATTCAGAAAAACTGGTAAGAAGGAATACTATGGGATTTCATGAAATAGAGATGGCTGGAAAACGCATGTTTGAGCAGTTCCCGCTTATCAAACGCAGTGCAAAGCGAGCGTATCAACTTGTAAGCGTTGCTTTTTCAAATGAAAATTTCAAATCTGAAGGCGAGGTCATAAAGGTCTCGCCTGATGACGGTTATGAATATTTTTACGGATATTATGACAAATCCCCATGGGATGCCGATGACCGTTATATGATCGCCGTTAAGGTAAAGCAGGCTTATCAATCCGTTGCACCCAAGCAGCCTGGTAAGGTTTGCCTCATAGATACTGAAAATAATAATAAAGTCATTGAAATAGGAACAACACATTCCTGGAATGTCCAACAAAGCTGTATGGCTCAGTGGCTCGGACCCGATTTCAAAAGCAGAATTATTTATAATGATTTCAGAAACGGTAAATACTGCTCTGTTATTTTCAATGTTGAAAAAATGGAGGAGGAAAAAGACCTTCCTTTGCCTGTGTATGACGTTGCGCGCGATGGCAGTTTTGCACTGAGTCTTGATTTCAGCCGTCTGCACCGCATGCGCCCGGGATATGGATATTCGAATCTTCCGGATGTCACAAAAAATATAGCATGTCCGGATTCCTGCTGCATATGGAAGATGGATATTCCTGACGGAAAAGTTACAGAGCTTTTCAAATATACTGATTTTGCTTCATTTGAGCCTGATGCGTCAATGAAGGGTGCAAAGCATAAGGTTAATCATCTGATGATAAGCCCGGATTGTAAACGCTTTATGGTACTGCACAGATGGTTCTTAAAGGGCAGAAAGCACACAAGACTTGTTACTGTAAATGTAGATAAAAGCGAGATGTATAACCTCAGCGATGACGTTTTTGTTTCGCACTGCTATTGGAAAAACGATAATGAGATACTCTCTTTCCTGAGAAAGGAAAAGACCGGAAACCATTATTACCTTATGCGTGATAAAACGCAGGATTATGAGCTTCTGTGGGGTGAACTGAAAACCGACGGACACTGTTCCTATTCACCGGACGGAAGGCTAATTGTTACAGATACTTATCCAAACCGAAAAAGGATTGCCGGAGTATACATCTGTACGGAGGAGGATAACACATCACGCCGTATAGCAAGAGTTTACAGCCCATTTAAATATGATAATGACTGCCGCTGCGATCTGCACCCCAGATGGAGCAGAAGGGGCGACAAGCTTTGCATAGATTCTGTACACAGCGGAAAACGTGCACTGTATGTTATTCCCGTACCTGAAATAACAATACGTACAGTAAAGCCTGCTAATCCGGAATTTGATGATATTCTCGTTTCATGCGTCATACCTACGTACAAGCGCAGTGAAATGCTTCTGCGCGCAGTGGAGAGCTGCCTTAATCAGACACATAAAAATGTCGAGGTGCTTGTGGTTGACGATAATATTCCCGGCGATGAATTCAGCATTAATACAAGGGAACGTATAGCCTCAATCAACGACCCGAGGGTACGACTTGTTACACAGAAAAAACACATTAACGGAGCTGCTGCACGTAATGCCGGAATCAGAGCAGCAAAAGGTAAGTATGTGGCTTTTCTCGATGATGACGATGAATGGCTGCCTGATAAAATTGACGCCCAGCTCGAATATCTTAAGGCAAACCCGGACTGCAAGGGCTGCTCCTGCCTTATGACATTCTACAAAAATGGTGTTCCTATTAAGAAGGGACCTCCGTATACTAACGATAATCTGTTGTTCAAGATTCTGTCACGCGCTGTGCAGATGTTTACTTCAACCTGTATGTTTGACCGCGAGACCCTTATGCATACTGCAATGTTTGATGAGGAGCTTGTTCGTCATCAGGATCTGCAGATGCTGTCGGATTTCGCTTCTGCTTCAAAAATAGCAGTGCTTAATGAATATTATGTAAAAATTCATAAGGACAGTGATATGAACCGTCCGAATCTGAAGAAAACAATAGAGGTTAAAAAACTGTATCTCCGCAAGATGGAACGGCATATCAATACCTTCTCAAAGAGGGACCGCCGCCGCATATACGGTGCACATAAATTTGAAGTGCTTGTTCAGGCACTGAGGGAACATAAATTAGGAACGGCAATTGCTTATTTCTTCAAAATAGGCATAAATCCTGCCGCTTATAAGGATGTCTGGGGACGTTATACACGCAAAAAGGCAAATAAAATGTAAAAAATGGGGTGTGAAAGCTGAAATTTGCTGTAATAATACTGCATTATCAGAATATGGATGTTACAGAAGAATGTCTTTTGTGGCTTTCACGCTCTGATTGCGCTAAGACAATTGAAACCGTTGTGGTTGATAACTGCTCGCCGAACGGCTCAGGTCGTACGCTTGAAGAAAAATACCGCAATAGAGAAAATACACATTTTCTCTTGCTGGATGACAATATCGGATTTGCCTGCGGAAATAACGAGGGCTATAAATATGCCCGAGAAACGCTGAAATGCGATACTATGCTTATAATTAACAGTGACCTTTATATCAAGGATCCTGCATTCTTTACCAGGCTTGAAAAGGTTATTGATAATAATCCTGAAGACTATATTATAGCACCGGATATTGAGTCACGTTATGGTGTTCACCAGAATCCGTTCAGAATCAATGCATCAAGTGATAATCAACATAAAAAAATGATCCTGAGAAAGAGAATGGGTCAGGTAATCTACCGTATTCCTGTAATTAATAAAATGCTTGTAAAAAGCAGAGCAGGATCATCAACGGCTTATAAAAAAGTTCGTGTTGAAGAGGATCTTTTTGATATAATTCCACACGGAGCGTGCATAATTTATACTCCGAACTGGGTGGAAAAAGAAACTTTTGCATTTCGCGAAGGAAGCTTCCTTTTTATTGAAGAGGAAATACTTTTTGATTACTGTCAGTTCCGCGGCTATCGTACACATTATGTTCCGTCACTGCAGGTTTACCACATGGAGGACGCATCCCAGAATGCCGCATATTCGTCCATGCTTGCAGGGAAAAAGCAGCGGCTGAAATACGAAATTGAATCCCGGCAGCTTCTTCTTCGCTATAGGAAATATTACAGAAAACATCCGTCAGACGGGGGGTAAGGGCTTGCATATTCTAATGGTTGGGCATCAGTCAAGAAAAAGTGGAGCCAGCATCGCAATGCTGGCTCTTATAGATGCGCTATCTGACAGATGCACTTTTTCAGTCCTTCTCCCGGAATGCAGCGGCTTTCTGACAGATGAGCTAAAAAAACGCGGCATCAAAGTGTACTATGCGCCGCTATACCGCTGGACATGTGAAAAAAACAGCAAGGCTCTCGCAAAAAAAGTTTGCTGGAGTGTTTCATGGAAAAGAAAAAATGAAAAATTGCTTCTAAGACTCATTGAAGAAATGAAGGATGAGAAATTTGATTTAGTACACAGTAATACATCCGTAATTAATTACGGAGAAAGACTTTCGCAGCTTCTTGGTGTACCGCACCTGTGGCACATCAGAGAATTTGGTGAAAAGGATTTCAATATAGTTCCCCTTGGTTCGTATAAGGAATATTTTGATACTTTCAGTGGCTCAAACGGTATTATCTGTTGTATATCAAAAGGTGTTTATGAAAAATTCAAACCTGAATTGCCCGAAAATAAAATTTATATAGTTTATGACGGCGTCGGAAAGAATAATATAATTCCGGATAGACAATACAAAAAAGAAGGTACACTTATTATTGTGCAGGCTGGAAATATTAACCGTTTCAAGGGTCAGCAGTATGGTATTGAAGCAGTCCAGGAGCTGTACAGAAGAGGTATAACAGATGTAAAGCTGTTGATTGCAGGCAGAGGAGAACTGTCAAGACTAGGACTTGATATCAGTAATCTTCACAATGTCGAAATGCTTGGTGTCGTCGATGATATGCCCGGTTTGCGTGCCAAAGAAGATGTTGAAATTGTTGCATCTCGTTGTGAAGCATTTGGGCTTGTCACTGCTGAAGCGATGATGGGTGGTGTCCCTGTAGTCGGTTCTGATTCCGGCGCTACTGCGGAGATTATTGACGATAATGAGAACGGACTTCTGTTCTCTCCGGGAAACAGCAAGGATCTTGCTGATAAGCTTGAATACCTTTACAATAATCGGGGGGAGATAGAACGTTTCGGAAGAAAAGCAGCAGAAAAAGCACAAAGTATGTATACTGCTGAAAAAAATTCAGAGGGAATATGGCAGCTATATTGCAGGCTTAGTAGTACATCATTTTCTAAATCAGATACAATGGAGAATTTATGAAGATCGGAATTTTCACATATCATGCGGTACATAATTTCGGCGCTTTCCTTCAGTCCAGAGCTCTTTGTCTCAGACTCAATGAAGAAAAAGATATCGATGCAGAAATAATCAATTTCAGGCTACAGTCATCAGTAAATGAATATGAGCTGAAAAGGAAATACAAAAGTTGGATAAAGCATCCGGAAACAATAAGCTTTGACAAAGCGGTTCATCGTTCATTCGTTCAGTCACAGAACGACGGTGGAAATATTCTTTCTGCTGATTCAGCTATAGGCCAGAGCTGCGAGGATTTCTGTAGTTTTGTTAAGGATAAATATGATGTGATAATTGCCGGCAGCGATGAGATATGGAAGATCAGTGATTCTCTTCATTTTCCGAATCCGTTCTGGCTTTGCGGAGATCTGGGAGCGAGAAAGTTTGCATATGCTGCTTCGTCACGTTCAAAGCTTTCAGAGCTCTCTGAAGAAAAATATGCTCGTCTGCGTGCTATTCTTGATGATTTTGAATACATCGGAGTGCGTGATAAGCCTACATTTGATGAAATAAGTGCTGCAACATCTGATCCAACCAAGGTCAGGATGAATCCAGATCCGTCCTTTATATACAAATACGATGTTACTGATAAAGCATATCTTGCATTAAGAAAAAAATATCGTATTCCGGACAATAAAAAAACAGCACTTATCATGACGAAGAATAAAAGCATTGCAAAATTAATAAGAAACAGCTTAGGTAAGGAGTACGCACTTGTTTCTGTTTTCCATCATCAGCATGGATGTATCAATGTAGGAGAACTTCGCCCTTTTGAATGGCTCAGTCTTATCAGATACAGTGATTTTGTCTTGACAACATATTTTCATGCAAGCTGTTTTTCCATCATATATGATACGCCTTTTATTGCTTTCGGAGACAGGAATAAAAGCTCCAAGCTGGCACCGCTTTTTGAAGAGTTTTCTCTTTCCGATAGATATTTTCCTGATTCTTCACAGCTTTCCGATTTAACCGAAAACGTTAAAAGACTTTCTTCACATCCTGACAGGCAGGAACTTGTGGAAAAAAAGCGTATCGAATTTGAAGAGTTTATTAATGCGCTCAGAAAAAAATGATTTTTATATAAATTTATTAAAATAATTATAGCATTTTATTCCATAAATGTTATATAATATTAAAATGTCAGTTAATTGTGACAATAAAAAAAGAGAGTTAAACATTTTTCTCTCGGAAAGGCAAACCATTGAATAGTATTATCGCCCGTGATCCGGTAATAAAACTGAATAGTGTACTTTACCGACTTATCGGTGTGATTGTTGCTTTTCTTGCATGTGGAAGCTCTCTGTTATCAAAGTTTGTGCCGGGATCATTGCGTCTACTCGTTGTTTTTGCTGTAGTCATACTGTTAATATCAGTTATGTTCAGGCTTCATATTCCAACAAGCAATGCAAGATATCTTTTCCTGATGTTAATGATGATTCTTCTGATGTTAATCAGGGGTTCATGGCCTTTCAGCGAAGCCATGATGTTTTCTACCGGTATTGTTCTTTGTGCGTTTTCATTCAGACGTGGTGCATGGATTGAAACTGCACTTGATTTCATGGAGTTCTTCTATCTGATATATGCTGTGGCTACAATTTTTATGTTTTTTAATGCAGATATTTACAAAGCCTATGCAAATTTTGCATTCCCGGTTTATAGTGCTTCTCTTATAAGGACATATTCATTAGGTTGTATGCCTGGTCTTGCACATCATTATTCTACGAATGCAATGCTTATTTCCGTTGGAATAATACTTGCCTGCTCGCGCTTTTTCAGCACACTTCAGATAGGTTTAAATAAAAAGAAGAAAAAGGCTGAAAGATACTTCCAGCTTCTTTTGATTGGAGTATTTGCAATAGCTCTTCTGATGACCGGCAAACGCGGCCATATCGTTTTTGTCGCTGCTGCTATTCTTGTAATATATTATTCATCGGATATAAACAAGGGATCAAAAAAACGTATTACGAAAATTTTTCTATTTGTATCATGTCTTATTATAATAATGACTATTGTATTTATGATGGTACCGTCTTTGTCAGTATTTCTTCAGAGATTTGAAACATCTGTCGAACGAGGAGACCTAGGAAACGGAAGATCTTTCCTCTGGAATCTTGCTTTTTCCGCATTTAAGAATAATCCTGTTTTCGGTATAGGTTGGAACCAGTATTCATCAACACTTTCTGAATCCCTGCATATGAGGCGAGAGATGAACCATGTTCATAATGTCTATCTGCAGCTTCTATGTGAAACAGGTGTTTTCGGTTTTGTTATTTTCATGCTCTGGTTTATAATTATTTTCGTACTGACAATAAGAAATTATAAAAAGATCAATTATTATTACCCTCCGGAATATATTCAGGCAAATTATCAGCTTAAGTTTTCTCTCGGATTTCAGGTTTTCTTTTTGATGTACAGTCTTACAGGTAATCCTCTTTATGATGAGGAAATGTATATTCCATATTTCATATGCTGTGCGATAACACTGTATTATTCT
>ONAX01000016.1:29701-31332 GCA_900315875.1 uncultured Eubacteriales bacterium
CTTATCGGCAAAAAATGAGAATAATCTGATTATCCGGATTGTCTGATTCAAAATAGATGTACTTTGAACCGGGTATATATTTAAGTCAGTTTTAGGAGAGATTGATATGTCAACTGCTGCAAAATGGCGTATTGCATATGCTGCCGCATTTGCACTGCTGCTCGGCGTTGAAATTTTCATCGGTGTCTTTGTACATGACAGGTTTGTCAGACCATATCTTGGCGATGTTCTTGTTGTAATTGTTTTGTACTGCCTTGTGAGGATCATTGTTCCGATCAACTGTCCGTGGCTTTGCGGTGCAATATTCGTGTTTTCCGCCGCAGTCGAATTCCTGCAGGGGATGCATATAGCAGATCTGTTAGGAATACATAATCCGGTTCTTAGAACTATTATCGGAACAAGCTTTGATCCGGGTGACATTCTATGTTATTTTATCGGATGTTTTTTTCTTGATTTGTATGAGCTTGTCCTGTATCTGATACGGAGAAGTAGAATGCAGTCAATAAATAATCTACAATAATACAAACAGCATTCCCGGAGCAGTCTTCCGCTGCTTCGGGATATTTATTATTTACGCCGTTGCGGTTGTTATAACATAAAATTCAACCTTATACAAGCAGCAAAGCTGCTTAAAAAAGAATTTTATCGAATGTTCGCTCAGCCGTCCGTAGAGGACGCAATGCGACCGGAACGGATAACGGCGTGCGGTTGTTAGAGCAAAATTCAATGTACGCTCGGCCGTCCGGGGAAAGACATAAAAATGCTAAATAATAAATTATTTCAGAGGCGCTATTTTTTAAAAAGTATGTTATAATATAAGTAAAAGATCTGAAATATGGAGGTTTTGAAATTGACAGATTTTAATAATTTAAGTGCAGCTGAAGCAATTGAAAAGCTTAAAAAAGGTAATAAGTTGTATCTTGATTCTATAAATGGGATAGGAGATATTTCACCGGCTCAGAGATTGAAAACTGCTGTTGAAGGTCAGCATCCGTATGCAATAATTATTTCTTGTTCGGATTCAAGGGTTATTCCTGAAAGTATATTCAGTGCGGGGATAGGGGAGTTGTTTGTTATCCGTGTTGCAGGAAATGTTATGGATGATCATCAACTGGGCTCTGTGGAATATGCGGCATCACATCTTGGAGTAAAGCTTATTGTTGTGCTCGGTCATGATCATTGCGGTGCGGTTGACGCTGCTATAAATCACGATCCCGAGGGATATATCAAATTCATCACAGATGAAATCAAAAAAGCAATCGGCAACGAAACGGATGGATATAAGGCTTGCTGCCTGAATGTCCGACATAGTATTCAGATCATTGAAGATAGCTTTGAAATTCACAAGGAAGAAGAACATGGTCTTAAGGTTATAGGCGCTGTGTATAATCTTGAAAGCGGATCGGTGGAATTTGATATTACGTAACACAGGAAAAATTTGCTGTTAATTATTTTGATTGCTATAGGTTAAATATCGCTTAATTTCACTGACATTTTATATTGCAATTTATACTTTGTGCGGTATTGCCTTAATTTGCTTGATACTGTGTTTATTTTATGTTACAATGAAGTAAACAAAAAGTGATAAAATCGACTGAATAAATGAGGTGATTGTATGTTGAAGGGTAAAG
>ONAX01000069.1 GCA_900315875.1 uncultured Eubacteriales bacterium
TGGCGGCTGGCGGCTCTGAGAGCATTCCCTGCATCCTCCTGAGGTATGCTGCCGCCGGATGCTATATATTCCTCCACACTCAGATACGGCTCATACATGGCGTTTCACCTCACGCACTGTACTCCACAGTATCAATATCAACATAAATACTGTCAACGTTGCCGTCCTTACCGTTCGGGAAGGTGAACACATCCGAAAGCGCTCTGTTCTGATAGAGATAACCGTCGCCCTTGGTGTGCGAGCCCGGTGCAAAGTAATAGATTGAGCTGATCTTCGGCACTACCTTCGTGGTTTCGGGTGTGGCAATAACAACATTGAGCTTATGAGCAGCTGCTGTTACAAGCTCATAGTAGTCGCCGATATCGCTGACATCGGGAGAGGCAACTGCCGTGTATGTCGCGCCGGACAGAGTGTAGTAGGTCTTACCTGTCACGAGAGCAGTGTCAGCGGTCTTTTTGTAGGTGTTGACGCTGGGCTCAAAGCCGCCGTTTTCGGGATCGAAGTTGAAGCTGTCATAGTAGCGCTCATCGTCAATAACCTCCATTATCGTCACGCCGTCGATGTCCGTCACTCTGGTACGGATACCGAGTCCGCCCTCTGCGATCTGTGTCATTTCAATCTTACGGGTGAATTCCGTGCTCTGCTCAAGCAGATCCATGATTGTCGATGTGACGTACATGATCATTGTGCCGTCAGCCTTGTAGCGGCGGAGCTTGCCGACGGACAGGAAGCTCTTGAGACGGCTGAAAACGTTTGCCTTTGTGTATGAGCTTGCAGCAGTGCTGCTGAAATATGTACCCGTTGCCTTTGCCTTCTGCGCCACACGGGAGAAGAACAGTGCATCCGTCTCGGGAGAAGCCTGCGTCTGCTCGAATACCTTGGAAATATTCTGAATGCTGGCGGTGGAGTTTGTCTCGTCAACGTCAGCCTTGTCCACAAGGAATTCCACGTCTCTGTCGTGCGACAGCGTGAAGGGTACATCGGTCTGGCTGTAGCTGCCGCTGTTCCAGCCGCCGTTTCTGCTGTGGCTCTTGTAGCCGCTTGTGCTCATCTGTGTAAAGTGGAATGTCTTTCCGTCCAGGAAGCGAACGTTTGTTGTGATGAATGGGCTGCAAAGTGTCTCCTGAATCCTGGTCTCAAGAAGCTCCGGCTCCCATCTTTCTGCATAGTTAAGATTTCCCATTGTTTAAATCCTCCTTAGTGATTTGTTCTGTTCCAGCGCTTTGACGCCGGAGTCTGTTTATTTTCCTTCTTACTGGCTGCGGAATGATCCGCTCCGATCTTAATGCCGCCTTTAGCTGCTCCGGCCTTCCAGGCAGGGTACTTTTTCGCAACAGCTGCAAGCGCTTCCGTGATCTCTACACCGTCACGCCTTGAAACATTTTCGGCAAGGACAACCGCGTCCTCGATCACATCCGGCAGAAAACCGAGCTTCATTGCTTCAAGCTGTGTTTTCAGTCGGAAGTTTTCCTCCCTGAGCTGCTGTTCTGTGCTCTGCTCCGGAGGCGTTGGTTCCTCCACCGGTGCTTCCGGCTCAGGCTCGGTAGGCGTATCCTCTTCAGCTTCGGCAGGTGTTTCCTCCTGAGCTTCTTCCTCAGCAGGTGTCTCCTCCGGTTCCTGTGGCTCGGCAGGCTGCTCCTCGGGCTTTGTTTCCTCTGCCTGCTCCTCCGCAGTCTTCTTCTCTTCTTCGTCCCTCATGGTACTCCTTTCTGCTTTGTATCTATCTCACAGTCTCCTGCAAGCGCCCCGAAGGACGCACACGCAACTTTGCATTCGACTGCAAAACGCTATTCCTGCTGTCCTGCGATAGCCTCCTGACTGTCGCGCATTGTTTCGATAAGGTCGGTCATAGTGTCACCTTCTTTCAGACAAAAAATAGCGCTCAAAAGGCGCTGTAACGCATTTTCTGCGTTAGTAATATAATTTCATTCCCGCGCGGGTTTGCAAGCTCAGGCGGGCGCTGTGCTTTATTCTATGAGGGTAAATCCTCCAGCTCACACAGAAAAGCTATATTGCATGCAAGATGCGCAAGGTGCGGAAGTCCGCTTTCCTCGTCCCTGCCTGTCGGATCATCGAGATAAGCAAGGAAATGTCTGAAAGCCGCGTCCCTGTATCTCTTTATCTCGACCTGCCGCCAGTTTTCAGGGTCTCCGTATTTTTTCGTTCCGTACTCCCTGACCTTTGCTATCATTGGCAGCATTTTTCTCGGCACAAGTGTGAGCTGAGGCTTGCCGCTGTCGGCTTTGGCTTCCTGTTTGTTCATTGTGTCACCTTCTTCCGGACATAGAAAAACCGCCCTGATCAAGCACTGTGCTTTTTCAAGACGGTCAGATATCAATTTTTTCGATCTCTGCTCTGGTTTCAAGAATGTAAAGGTAACGCCCCATTGCAGCAGCCTGTTCTCTGAGCAGTTCAATGTTTGCAGGCTTAAAGGGCAGCGTTCCTGCATCATATTTCACAAGCGTATTGTGTAGCTTATCATACCTGATTTTTGTTTGCAGATACTCTGCTTTGAATCTGTCCTGATAGTTGTCGCTATTCATAAGACTGATCGTGTCTTTCAGTTCCATTTTTTCACCTTCTTTCGGGCATAAGAAAACCGCCCTCGTGTGAGAGCGGTTATTATAATCCCGGTACACTTTCTTTTATACCCTTACCGATATTTGCTATTTTCTTCATAAAAGTGTTTTCATTCAAGTATTCCAGACCCTTTAAAGTAATTTCTGGCCTGACGAGCGCTGCTTTTGGATAGTTACAGTCAAAAGCGTTCCACACTTCGACACCTGTCACATATCCGTTATCAACCATCATTTTCATAATCCTGCACCATAAAGGAAAAGGAACATCAAGACTTTCTGCTGAAATCAGGTTTTTATCAAATTCCTCAAGCTCCATCGCTTTTTCAAGAATTTTCAGTATACGGTATATTAATCTAAAATTATCCATGATTGACTCCTTACATTAATAGTCAACCAGCATTTTATGCCTGCCGGTACGTTCAAAATAGTTTTGATCCGCTTTCCGAGCCTCTGTCTTGATTTCTTCGGGTGCGTCTTTATTAATTCTCCTATGTCCCGTTTCATCAAGATAGGAATAATTCATAAATTTTTCAAATTCACTTGTCACAGTCAGTCAACTCCCAAAATAACATTAACAACATTCTTTGATGTTTTTCTTGCCTTTTTTGTCATACTTTCAGCGATACATTCTGAAATAAATTCATCAATATCATCTTTAGCATACAAAGAAACCGCTTTATCATCCGCACCATCCATAATCAGTTTTATCTTCTTCAACTTTTCGTTCCAGCCTTTGTCATTTCTCATATGTTCAAGCTGAATTGCATGACCTATTTCATGTCTGATAACGTGCATCGGGTGAGAAGTAGACCATTTTCCGTCTTTTTTCATTTCTGCTGCTTTTTGAGCAAGCTTCTTCAAACAATCCTTCTTATCGGCAAAACGAATTGCAAGCACACCCGAATTATCATTAAACTCTCCGTATGTGCTTTTTAGTCCCCACGTTAAAGGTTCAACACTACTTATTGTACTGATTTTTCCGAATATTGCAGTCGTTGTTTCATATTCTGTATCAACTGCTTTCTGAACTTCAGCTCTGACATCGGAAGAGTATCTATAGTTTATTATACCACTGTTATCGCTGATTTCAACACCATTTTTTTGATTTTCTGTAATATTCTCAGCTGAAATACTATGTATCGTTTTCGCAGCCTGTTCATACTTCCCTGCCTTCTCTCCCCACTCCTGCGCTCTGGCGGCGTATGTGCGCTGATTTTCTTCATCAAGGCTGTACTTACTCATCCGGCTGTAGCGCTTCTCCTGCCGTTCACAGTAGCCCTGGCGCTGCTCTGCGTCGTAGCGCTCGGCAAGCTCATCAAGCTGCTCTGCTGTGTACCGGCTGCCCTCTGGCGGAGTGCTGACGCCCTCGAAATACGTAGTGTGCACATCCTTGCAGCGTGGATGGTAAAGCCCCTGAGAAATCGCATCTGACAGCAGCGGATATTTAAGCCCGGTGACAGGAGATACGCCGTCCTTGTTGCCGCCGCTCCACACATCGTCGATAAAGACCTTGCCGACGAAGGGAGCACACAGAGGACAGGGACAGCTGCGTTTATTCATAATGACTGTAGGGATGTCCCATTCGTCACGCATGGCACCCTCGCCCTGCAGATAGGCACGCTTGCCGGCGGTTTTAATAGCCATGTCGGCGTAATCCTCTAAGGTGTGACGGCTGCCGTTTTTGTACTCTACGCAGGCAAGACCGGCACGAAGAAAGTCCCGGGTAGCCATGTCAACGGCTTTTTTGTACGTCCCGGCGCCGGTGTTGGCATAGACCTGAGCGTTGTATATTACCTGCCTGTACTGGTCGTCAGCCCGGCGCAGGACGGCGTATTCGGCACGCTCCATATCGTGGGTGGTGGCCTCGATCAGAGCGCCCAGCTTGCGGTCGTTGACCTCGAAGAATGAGCCTTCAAGACTTCCGCCCGTAAAGGCAGGAGCATTTCTTCCGTAGCCCTTAAAGCCCCGGCGTATTGCCTGCAGGATCAG
The DNA here is from genome assembly GCA_900315875.1 of uncultured Eubacteriales bacterium. Lineage (GTDB taxonomy): Bacteria > Bacillota > Clostridia > Oscillospirales > Acutalibacteraceae > UBA1213. The sequence continues at coordinate 4,569 of ONAX01000069.1, forward strand.
CCGCTCCTGCTCTGTCCTGCCGTCGCCATAAGACTTGCGCATGGCTTCTTCTATCTGAGCATTCAGCTTTTTAAAACGGGGCGGGAATTTCTTTTGATTCCGTTTGCGGTAATCCTCCAGCGCACACAGCTGCAGCGCCTGCCACTGCTCCCACTGAAAGCCCTGTTCCGTTTCCTCTGCCTGGTGCCGCTTGAGATTGCGCACCATAGAACTGATCAGCTCGTCCTCTATTGCCTCGAAGGCAACGGATAGATCGTAGGGCATACTTCATCACTCCGTAAATACCGGCTCCGGCACTGTCTCAACTCCGCTCTGAGCCTTGAGCCGTGAGACCTCCTCCGCCTTCCATTCCTCTGTCTTTGTGTCGCCGTACAGCTCGTCAACCGACGCCTCATAGGACATAATTCCTGCGGAATGACCCTTGCCGACTGTCTCGACCTGAGATTCAAAAGACGGATTTGCATATTCGCCGAAGGGAATTTCAATGTCCTCCGTGTTAATATTCGGGATCTGTCTTGTTTCCTCCCATTCCTTAAGCTGCAGCACTGCTGTTATGAGCTTCGGCAGCACCTTCTGCAGATCTGTGACGATCCGGTTCCGGGTGTAGAGGGTCGTCTTTTCCTTTTCCCTTTGTGCTTCGGCATTGTCAAGCTTTTTGGTATCAATACCGAGGGTCGAGGGAGAGATCACACCCTGCAGCGCAAGGTCAAGGGCTGTTATGTAGGTCGCAAGGTAGCTTTCATGCGGTATTTCCGGCTGTACAAGCTCCGGACGCTGTGTCGGTCCTGTCTCGCTCATTCCTCCGGTTGACTGCACAAAGGTGTTGTCAAAGGGATTCGGCATAAGATCGAGGCCTGTAAACGGGTCCTTCGGCACGAAATTCGGCGGTAGGAATTTTTGCGGACGTGCGCCTCTCAGAGCATGTATCCACTGGCTCCATGCTTCGTCGAGTGCGTCGTAGCTGTCAGTCTTTGAGTCGAATATACTCTGACCACGGCCTTTGAATACGCTGCTGTGGTAAAACATCAGCGGCACTGCAAGCATTACACTTTCGTCGAAGGTGGCATCTTCAAGCCCTTTCGTTTCGGGGATACTGTCAAGGGATACCGGCCGGTCGTTATGCGTCAGCTCGTAGCGCACATAGCCGTATCCGTAATGCTCCTGCAGGACATAGCTTTTTATTCCGTCCGAATACTGGGTCTTGAATATAACCTCGGTTATTCTGCCGCGTTTCATCTCATATTCCACATCGTCGCCGGCAATAAACTCAATTATCGGCTCCGGAGAGATCTCGGGATCATAGCTCAGACGGAATGCACCGTCTCCGACTATCAGCACCTCTGACACAGCCTTTTTGATAATGTCCTTGATATCATTCTGCTTTGTGATCTGATTCCATTTTTCAGTAAAGCTTTCCGGAAGCTTGACGTCGTACATATCAGCAACGACAATAGATGAGAGCACATCAACGGTCAGAGCCGGCACACCGACATGTATTTTCCGGATGTCCATTCCCTTTGTCGGAACAGCCGCCCAGAAGCTGTCCTTCACGCCATCGATCTGCTTGTAAAGCTGCGCCAGCTCATAAGCATCTCCCCGATACCAGATACGGTTCTTTGCTGCGTTGGTATTGTAGTCAAATCGTTCCTGTATCGTTATACTTGCCGAATGGGCCGCCTCTATCTGCAAAAAGCTTCTCATCATGTTTCTCACCCTGTCTACTATCCACATTATTTTTTATTCACCCCGATCTGTGAAACAAACGGGAGAAAGGCATACTGCACGCTGTTGATCATGTGATCGTGCCCATCCTCCGGCTCGTTGTCCTTATCCTCACGCCAGGAATATACTCCCAGCTCGTTTATATAAACTTTGCAGTTATCGAGAACCAGCATTTTGTCCTGTGCAAGCCACCCGAGCTGCAGATTGATCCTGTCTATTATCTTCATTTTCTTCCAGGCATTATTAAAAATATAAACGCATCCACTTTCACGCTTGTATTTTTCAAGCTCGGTTTTCGTTGCCTGATCTGCATTGTCAATAAAGACATTCCGCGCAAAACCGAAGCGTTCCCGGTTTTTCTCCAGAAAATCAATAAAGCGCAGCACAGTGTCAGACGGTGCAATGGGCGTTGAGAGCTCCGCATTGTTATATACCTGCTCATCCAGCACTACGAGCCGTCCCCTGTCTGTTATTCCGATAAATGACATAGCTATCGTATCAGACGACTTCTGGGAATATGCCGTGTCAAGTCCTGCGGAAAACTGCACGAAATGCTCAGCAGCACTGCCGCGCTTCGGTTCTTTTTCTGTCTGCGCCCATAGCTGCGCTTCAGTGATAATGTGCCGTGCCGGTTCAAAATTGCTGAACACAAGACCGGTAGACTTTCCGCGCAGACCGAGGATCTTGTTTTTATAGAGTTTGGTGCCCTTCGGTGCTGCCGCCTTTTTGCGTTCAATGTCATCTGCGCTCAGACTCAGGTTATCATTGAAAGTAAAAAACCAGTAACGCCACCCTTCAACAGCCGGCTCCGTCAGTTCCGCCATTATCTCAGGAGGAACATCTGCGGCATATTTCCGGAACGGACGGCTTCGGTTGACAAATTCCTTATAAACAGGCAATCCGGGATCATCCGGGTTCAGAGTTGCGAGCAGATAGTCATTTCTTGTAGAAAGCTCTCGCACGAATTCAATATCAGCAGTATTTATCTCGTCGATATATACGCAGCCGAACTGTGAGCCGAGAACATTCTCCCATTTATCCCGGGTATCATACCCCAGAACATAGATGATCTTCCTCTCAAATTTGATATGCGGCAGCTTATTATCCTTGTCGCCGTTGCCGTAATACACAGCTCCGGTATGCAGATCAAGGATCCCGTTATCCTGTCCGATGATATTTTTCTCAGCTGTACCTGTCGTTTTGCTTGCGATGATATGCAGCTTTTTGTCAGAAGCCGATACCATACGCATAAATTTGATCCCTGGTCCGACTGTTGTTTTTCCGGATGCCGTAGTGCCTTCAAGAAACTCAGCCATCACAGCTGTAGTATTGATAAAATCTATGTATTTCGGAGACAGAGGAAATTTACTCTTCAAGCCCCTCACCTCCGATCTGAGCGAAAACATCAGCCAGCTTATCAGACACCTTTACACTGCAGTCGATCTTATCAGTAAATATCCCGAAGCGCTTTCCCAGCAGCTCTGCAGCTCTGAGCTTGTCCTTTTCGGAAGGCTTTTTCGTCACACGCGCAGCATGAGAAATGCCGTCGCCTTCAAATTCGTTGACCAGCTCCTCACCTTCGCTCTCACCTCTGAGCACAGAGGTCAGATACTCAATGACCTCCTGTGCATCAGCAGTACGCTCATTATGCAAACGCTCAAGCTGCTCCTCTATATAAATTTTGATTTCAGGTTTTTTCAGGTTTTCCTGTCCTATTGAACCTGCCGTTTTTTCTGAATATCCTGCTCTGATCGCTGCCTGAGTGGCATTAAGGTCGATCAGGTATTCATCGGCAAATCTTCTCTGCTTTTTTGTAAGTGCCATCAGGCTCACCTCATTTCACATTTACAGCACAAAAGCCGCCCAAACGGACGGCTCTTGCACATTTTTTCGGGAGTGTGTATCACTATGACATAGATTGCAGAGGGTGGACTTGAACCACCAGCCTTCTGGTTATGAGCCAGACGAGCTGCCATTGCTCTACTCTGCCATGGGGACCGCCGGTCTTGTGTTCCGGCAGCGTAGAAAGGACACAACATGACTTCACACGACATAGTAGACGGCGCAGGAGCCGGCAAGACAGGACCGGTTCCTGCTGCCCCGTCCATATATCATAATATCATTTTACGACTTTACAAGGGGTATTAACAGGTAATTGAGTGTCAAAAAAATATATCGTGATTTGTGCATTATGACATATTATTCTCTTTCCGAAAAATCTGTAACGCTTCTCCGTGCCATCCTCTTACGGTTTCATAAGACTTGTCCATTTTCTCCGCTATCTGCTCAAGCGTCAGCCCGTTTATGTATTTGTCTGTCAGCAGGGCGATGAACTGAGGGTTATATACTCTTGATATCCTCTCCCTGATCTCCGCTTTCAGGTCAACAAGCTTGTCGATCTCCGCACTGATCTCCTCCTGCATAGCTATTATCTTGTCGATTATCAGCATTGAACGGTTTTCTCCGCCTGTCTGTACCTTTTCGCCGAATGTCGGGCTTGATAACGATGTTGCAGACAGTCTGAGCCTGTACAGCTCCCTCTGCTTTGCATTTATCAGATCGTCAAGCGCCCTGACCTGTCCGAGATACTCCCTCGCCGTCACTCTATCCCCTCCCGTTTTGTTTATATTCGGGACAATCTTTGCTATGTTCAAAAAGACAGTCGCTGCATTTGGCTGAATTATAACAGCAATCTTCACAGCTGATTTTTTCAAGTCCCATATCATCAGCAATCCCATAGCCGTATCTTTCATTTGCTATATCGATCTGAAGATTCGGACAATCGTATGAACAGTGAGCGTTTACGAAACACCGTTCGCGTTTTGTTGTTTTCTTACGCATCGTCAGCCCTCCTGTTCCATCTTGCATAAGCCTCATTCTTATTGGACGCACAGATATAAAGGCCTAAACGAAGCGGACAATCAATTAACATACTTTGGTGATACAAAGAAAGACAACTTTGTATTTCGTTCCATTCCGACTGAAGTATTTCACCGCAAAACGGACACGGCTTTAATTCAATCATCCTTCCCACCTCCGGCACTGATCAGAGCAAATACACACACCCCGAACGCTCCGCCGAAAACAGCTCCGACGGCGGCACCTATGAAAAATTCAAGCATTATTTATTCCTCCTGCCTCTGAAAATGTCCGTAGATATGCAGATCAGACATTGTCATCACCTCCCGGAAATTTCAGCGTACCGAAATAGTGTTCGTCGATGCCCTTGCAGATAAATACAGGTTCTCCCATAAGGAACAATCCCACATCCTCGCCGCAGATCGGACATTTTGCCGGTACGGTCTTGTTTTCATCGGTAAGCCAGGGCTTGCCGTTGGATTGTCTGAGAATATCACTCATTGTCATTCACTTCTCCTTTTGACTTTATTGCTTTAAGTAATATGTCACATTTGCCATCGTTTATAGCTTTCTCACATGGTAAGCATACACCGGCACAAATATCTATTCCTGCCACTTTCTTTCTCCAATGGCATTTTTTAATTGCTTTTTTTACCATTTCTGCTGTAATACCGCTCAATGTCATTCACTTCTCCTTTCGTCACCTTCTTCTATTTTTGCCCCGCATTTAGGGCAATAGCCATCGTCAAAAGCCCACCTTGTGCGTGTATGGCAATTACTGCACCATTCAGGAGGATCATAGTCACACGGACTATACCAATGAGCTGTTTTTTGCTCGGGTTGAGCGGAAGGCATAATATCAACTATTTTTTCAAAAAGTTTATACCTTATCCAACATCCACCGTCCCACTTTTGCATATCGCTGTCAACTTCAAATGCTTCATGGTACATGGCTTGCTTTAGTGCCTGTCTGTTTATGCAGTCTCCGACAGGCTCAT
>ONAX01000072.1 GCA_900315875.1 uncultured Eubacteriales bacterium
CACAACAGTTTTAAGTCCCGGAAGCGCCTCGCGAAGCTCCGACACGAGCCGCTTTTCGCCTCTCAGCTCCTTTGCGTTTGCAACAACGCATACCATAAGCTCACCGGTTGCGTCTGCGCTGCGCAGATACAGATGCCGCAGTACACCTGTGTGGCTGCGTTCGTCATAAACCGGAATGCCCTCGGCTTCAGCCCATTTAAGAAAAACGCTTACGGCTTTGTTGAAGTCCTCGCTCTGCAGCGCACAGCTGTCTGAACAGACTACACGGTGGCTCCTCGGTGCAAAAAAACCTGCCCGGATGCGTCCGTCCTTGTCAACGGTAAGCGGAAGCTGGGCTTTGTTTCGGTACCCGTCGGAGCGCTCTGAACCGACTATTTCTCCGATAAGTTTACCGTCAACATTGCCGATGCGTGTGAGTGCGTCAAATACCCTCTTGCGCTTGAAGCGCAGCTCAGCTTCATAGCTGATGTGACGGAATGTGCATCCGCCGCATTTGCCAAAAACACCGCAGTCAGGGGAAACTCTGTCCGGAGAAGGGGAGAGGAGCTTTTCAAGCCTGCCGTATGCAAAACGCTTTTCGGTTTTGACAATGCGTATCTCACACCGGTCACCGACGGCTGTATTCGGAACGAAAACTGCCATTCCGTCTATCCGGCAGATTCCGCTGCCTTCTGTGGTATAATCGATTATTTCAGCTTCGTATATTTCGTTTTTCTTCATTACTGATACTCCTTGTCCCGGAATTCGTTTAGGGCATTTATTCTATACTAATGATAAATGATATCTCATCAAAAATCAAGTGCACAGGCCGTATACAGCGATCTGAAAAAGCAGTGCTCCTTCCATGCACCGGAAAAGACGTAAACTGTCGGGGGACTGACATAAAACCATTTTACAGGAGCCTTGAGTGAAATAACTTGCAGAACATTTTTCTTTATCTGAACCACACTATAATACAAATCATCGAATGATTAAATTGATGCATTTTTTGTAATAATTATACACATATTTACAATTTTTAACAAAAAGATTAAATATTTCTTATATAGTCTATTGATTTCATCTCGTTTCGTGTTATAATATATCATATGTACATGTATCAAAAACGGGAAACTGCCGGGCTGCTGCACCGGGTGACTGTTTGTTGATAATGCGGCACAAGGGGTGAGTATATGGATTATAAAACGTATGTGCAGAATGTAGTAGCTTCTTATATCGAAAAAAAGGACAGAAATGTTATTTTTATCAAACATTATAACACTCTTTCTATTTCCCGTGATGAGATCCTTGCCAGTGTCACGCAGACCGAGGACGAGGTTTTTCTGTATCACGAATATAAGGCTGCCGATATGCATGAGGCATATGCGCCCTTTCTTGACTGGATACGTACCTGCTACGACCTGTATTATAAGGATAAAATGACCGCAGAGGCATTTCTGAAGGAATGCCACGTTCACCCCATGCATCTCGATATACTTGCAGCGTTTATTAATAACGGCGTCTGTACGAGAAGGGAAGACGCTTTTCAGTATGAAGTGAAATACGAGAAAGAACGCATGATGGCTAATGTACATGCAATGCTTGAATATATCTCGCATCAGCACCATCTGGTAATGATAATCTCAAAATTCCATCTTGCTCCCTATAGTACAATAAAGCTTTTGCGTGAGATTATGAACCGTGATCTGCATATACATGCCATTGTGATGTATAATGACGAATTCACGATAACAACATATAAGAAGAACGAATGGGACATGCTGCTTCAGGATGCAGAAAGTCAGAATCTGCAGCTTGAATGGAGCAGCATGGACAGCGAAAGAACCCTGGATGTTATCGACGAATTCTGGTTCGATAATACAAGAATTGAGGAATACAAGAATAAGCTTACTAATATGTATCATACGTTTGCACTTGAGGATGCATATTATTACATTTCGGATATACTTTTTCGTCTTGATGAAAAAACAATATGGCTGACGAAGATACAGCAGCTGCCGTTCCTTCTGATTGCCGCAAATGTTGATATGAGCTGCGGGCAGGTTAATCATGCTCTCGTTATCTGTGATAAGATGACGGATATCTGCACCCATGCAAATGTAGGTCTGATGAATTCGTATCTGTATTATTATACATTTGCGAGGGCAAGGTCGATCCTGTCGCAGACAAGTGCGGTTGAGGAGTGCTGCAAAAAGTGCGTTGAGCTTGCAAAGAAAATGGATGATGATTTCCTCGAATGTAAGGCTGAGACCCTTCTGTGGTCTTCGTACTGCGGTTTCGGAAAAGAAATATTTGAATACGATTTCATCCATAATATAGATATGAAAATGGTTGAAAAGGCGAAAAAATACGGATTTACAAACTTCCTTGCATATATGTACGTTTTCGGCTTTGAAAACGACGAGGAAAGCATCCGTTCAATTGCCCTTAACGAAAAACAGCCGTATTATTTCAACCTTGGCATACAGATAGGCAAAGCTCTGGAAAATGAAAATTTCCTGATGACTGCCTATATGAAAAATATAATACTCTATTCAAGGGCAGGCTATCACAATTATGTACGAAAAATGTACAAAAAGCGCCTGGAGGTTCTCAGAAGACCTAACCCACTGAGAGAGGCTCATATGTTCGCAGGCCTCGGATACAACAGTATCATTCTTGAGGATCACGAAAAGGCTCATGAATATCTGATGAAAAGCCTGATTACCCTTACTGATCTCGAAGAGCCTGACGATATCATGAATTCCCTTTATAACCTCGCGATGAATTACTTTGTCGCCGAGGCGTATAAGAACTGCATAGATATAATAGATCTGCTGCTTAAGATTCTGAAGGAACTTGGGTATCAGTCTATTCAGGCTTGCAGCACCGTTAAGCTTTACAGCATGATTGCTATCAGCTGCTACTACGAACGGGAATATTACAACAGCTATTATTACCTCAGCAAGATGGAGGTCTTTGTAGAACATACTATCCGTGTTCTGCAGAAGGAAAACGACGGCGTATGGGATGAGGATCTTCTTTTGTATCATCTTGTGAAGGCTATGCTTTACAGTTATGAAAACAATTTCGATCTCAGCCAGAAGGAGTTTGACCTGTCCAGAAAGCATTTTAAAAATGCTTCCGGTGCCCGTTTCTTTGCAATATCCATTTTTGCGGTCGAGCAGGCTGAGCTTTACAGAAAGACAGGACAGATAGATAAAATTGAGGAAGATATCAACTCGGCGATAGACTACTGTGATAATGAAGGTCTTGAACGTAAAAAATCAAGACTGATATATTACCGTGAGCACGGCGAAAGACCGAAAGAACCCATGTTTGACAGGAATGACCCCATTCCTGTGACACATATCAATCAGGTCATCAGGCAGGCTGCTTCACAGAACAAGCTTCAGCGCCGTGAAAAGGATATCCGTTTCCTTACGGTACTTCAGGAGGCTATCAGCCGCGAAAACATGACGGTTGACGATCTGTTCCAGAATACCTCGGCTGTACTCAAAAACAGCTATAATCTTGACGAGATTATTATCCTCAACAAAAAAGACGGTATCCGCACCATAATGCACGGCATGGAAAGTGCACCTATGGACGCGGCAGGAGCCGATGAGGTTTTCGATTTTTTCAAGAACTACAAGCAGGCATTCCTGACTAACCGTACAGACAAGAATTTCACACAGTTTCTGCCGGTAATGAAATCCTTTGATGGGGAGCGTATACTTACCATGATCGGTATACCGATTATGGAGCAGTCAGGAAATGAATCGGTGTTCCTTGCTACGGTAACCATCAAGCGCCGCACGGTAGGCAGCCGTGTACTGCTTGGCAGCGACGACCTTATGATACTGAAATTTGCGTTCAGCCAGTTCTGCGAAATGATGCGAAGAATAGACAACCGCATGATAATCGAGCGCATGAACCAGAAGCTCGAGCAGTCGGCAATCACAGACCACCTGACAGGCATTACGAACAGAAACGGCTTCAGTAGACAGGTTGAGATTCTGTGTGCCCAGGGCAACGAACGCAATAATGTTATTCTGTATCTTGATCTTGATAACTTTAAATATTACAACGATACCTTCGGACACGAAATCGGCGACCTTGTTCTTGTGTGCTTTGCAGAAATGTTCAAGCGTATGACTGAGGGCAAGGGTCTGGCGGTTCGCTACGGCGGTGACGAATTCATCATTCTTCTGTACGATCAGTCCGAGCAGGACGGAGAGGTGCTTGCGAAAAAGATATATGATGAAATAAACGACGGCTTCAAGGAAAAGATAGAGAAAAAGCTGAATAAAGAGGTTCTTATCCCCGAGGATAAGAAGATATCATGTTCTATCGGAATAGCATCGTTCCGCGGCGGCTCTAAGGAATCTCTGGAGCTTGCGCTAAATCAGGCTGACCAGATGCTTTATTATGTAAAGCGTCACGGTAAGTCGAAATACAAGCTGTATCAGAGTTATGATAACTACGATCAGCAGTAAAAGCGGGGGACAGAGGACCTTCGTAATTCTTCAAAAACACAGAATATCTGCCCGTTACGGTTTTCTCCGTAGCGGGCAGATTTTTTCAGGAAGAGTAGTTTGCTTTCTGAACTATGCAGATGGTTTTTCACCTGTTAAGTTGTGCTTTTTGAATTGTCCGATGAAAGCTCAGACTTTTCGGTACTGCTTTTGCCTGATTTTTCATTTCCGGACTGGTCTGACTGGGTTGCGTCCTCGGACAGCTGCTTTTTGTGGCGGCGCGGTTTTGAGGTTGTACTGTCGTCACCGGACTGGTCCGACTGGGTTGCGTCCTCGGACAGTTTCTTCTTCTCGCGTTTTGGCTTTGAGGTAGTGCTGTTATCACCGGACTGACCGGACCCGGTACTGTCATTTGCTGACTGTTTGTCAGACTTTTCGCGGCTGCTGTCATCCGTGGTGCTCTGAGTGACAGGCGCTGCGGCATTGTCCGCAGATGTACTGCCGGAGGCTGCAAATACCGGGATACTTGTTCCGGCTATCACAGCTGCAGCAAGCACCGCTGTAAGGATGATAGCCTTTTTGTTTTTCATTGTCATCATTTCCTTTCATGTAATTTATATCAAAATATTTTGACAGCGTGTGGTGGAATTATCGTCCTCTTTTTCCCATTTCACCCATGCCGCCGCCCATTGTGGGCTGCGGTATGGTGTCAACCTGGGTTCCGTTAATTATGATCGTACCGCCGTTGTATGTTGCAGTTCCGTCATAGTCGAAGGATGATGTCTGGGCGGTTATGTCGATTGTTCCGCCGTTTACAACTACATTTCCGTTTACATCTATCGCATCTGTGTCGCCTTGTCCCATGGAGATGGTTATTGTACCGCCGTTGATGGTTACAGTTGGTGTGCCGGCTGAGCTGCTCTTCTGGGCGCCGTTGATACCGTCGTCAGATGCCGTGATGCTGATCGTGCCGTCGTTTATGGAAATTATGGTTGCTTCCATGCCCTCTGCAGCATTCAGTGTGAAGGTGCCGCCGTCAATCTGCAGACTTGTAATTGCCTGAATTGCATCACTTGCCGCTGAAATTGTGAGGGTACCGCTGCCTATATAGATGCTGCCGGTGCTGTCATCGTCGCTGTTTTCACAGTGCAGTCCGTCCTTTGAGGAATTGATCTGTACAACTGCATTTTCTGCTGCAATCAGGTCGTTCGACTCGATGCCGTCAAGTGCGCATGTTATGTTGTATGTTCCGCCGGTCAGCTTTACGTCATCCTTGCCGGAAATGCCGTTGCCCTGTGCCGAGGTGATATTCAGAGTACCGGTTCCGTTGAGAACGATGTCGTCCTTTGCAAAGATAACAGCGTCTGTGTTTGTATCTCCGTCAGAAGTGAAGGTTCCGGTTACCGTAAGGCTGCTTTCGCTGCTGGTTGTGGTGATGAAACATTTGTCAGCTGATACTACATATATTGCCGGTGTGCTTGTGTTTGTAATGCTTACTCCGTCGAGAACGAGCTGAACCTTTGCTTCACTGTCAACCTCAACGCGGATCGTACATTCCGACGCGCTGCCTGTGATTACATATACGCCATCTTCGGTGATATTGATTGTCTGGTTGTCGCTTACCGTGATGCTTTTTGCATCCGAGGTATCCGCCGTCTGCTCAAGATCCCGGTCTGTGAACATATCGGATGAGGATTCTGCCGATGTTGTTTCTGAGGAGTAGCTTACGGTCTGGGCTCCGGCTTCGGCGGACGAGGATGCACTCTGAGAAGTGGAAGCTGCTGCCGTAGCGGTTGATGTGGATGAACTGCTCTTCTGTGCGCTTGTGCACGCTGCCAGACTGCATATCATAACTGCGGTAATCATTATAGCTATTGTTCTTTTTAACATAATCAGGACCTCCGTTCGGATTTGTGTTTTGTTTTTTGTTGTGTCTATATTATATGATGTCATTTTGGAAGCTGTAAGGAATATATTAGGAATCTGTGTGGAATTTGCTGATAAACCGGTGCGTATATATTCTGATAATAACCTGATTTTTCTGATAAATAATTAACTGAGCGAATTGAATGAAGTCTGGCTTTATGAAAAAATAGAAATATAATATCATATTGCCTTACTGCGCAGGTGCATTATATGAAAAAGTCGAAGAAAATATCTGTTGTCATCATGCTTCTGGCTGTCATGCTTGTCTTTGCAGCGGTCTTTCCTGCCGCTGTAAGTGCAGCAGCTCCGGAAGCTGCTGCCGTGCTGTTCTGTATACTGGTTTCAGTATTCACCCTGTCTCTTGCTGCGCTGAATATCATTTCAGTAGTACTGAAGCCTAAGCAGGCAATGAAGCTTCTGTTTATCGCAGAAACTCTTTGCAGTATCTTTGTTATAACCGGTGTTGTATACTGGAGTTTTTTTTAGTTCTGGGGATTCTGATCAATGCATAAACCGGCACAGAAACCGATTTTTCGGTATCCTGTGCCGGCATTTTTTATGTGTTAGCATTTATGATATGGGTTCAAAATCAGCAGCTCCGTGCTTGCACAGCGGACAGATGAAGTCCTCCGGCAGGTCCTCCCCCTCGTAAACATATCCGCAGATCTTGCAGACCCAGCCCTTTTTGCCGTCCGTTTCCGGGCGCGGCTTAACCTTGTCCTGATAGTAGGTGTAGGTCATCGTTTCCTTGTCGGAAATTACCCTTGCTTCTGTTACGCTGCATATGAACATGCCATGGGTATCGAGGTCAACATAGCTTTCTACCTTAAGGGACATGAAGGCATTGATATATCTCGGCAGATATGCCAGCCCGTTGTCGCTGCGAAGCGGTGTGCAGTCTTCAAATTTATCGGTATTCCTTCCGCTGCGGAATCCGAAGTCCTCGAATACCTTGAATGGTGCCTCAACGCTCAGGCAGTTTACATTCATTATTCCTGTGCTCTGTACTACATAGTGTGTGTAATTCTGCTTGTTTATGCATACTGCGACCCTGTTGGGTGAGCTTGTGACCTGGCTTACGGTGTTGACTATGCAGCCGTTATCCTTTTTGCCGTCATTGCTTGTCACAACATACAGACCATATCCGATTCTGAACAGAGCGGTCATATCGTTCTTGTCAGCCTTTGCGTTATCGTGAGCAAGATAATCGCGGCAAAGCTCATCAGCGAGCTTTTCAAGCTGCTCGCTGCTTTCTTTGTTAAGCGCAGACATAATGCGTACGGTGGTATCGGTGAATTCAATATTCTTGCATCCCTCGAGCATCTTTTTCATGGTCTTTGCAGCCATAGGTGCCCATGATCCGTTTTCAATCAGACCAATGGTCTTTTTCTGCAGATTGCGCTCTGTCAGATGGTTGATGAATTCGCGCATAAAGGGGAAGATCTCCGCATTATAGGTGGTTGTTGCAAGTACAAGCTTGCCATAGCGGAAAGCGTCCTCCACGCATTCTGCCATATCCTCGCGGGCAAGGTCATTTACAACAACCTTCGGGCAGCCGCGTACACGCAGCTTTTCTGCAAGAAGCTCCACTGCCTTTTTTGTGTTGCCGTAAACTGAGGTATATGCTATCATGATTCCGTCGGTTTCAACCTCATAGGATGACCATGTGTTGTACAGCCCGATGTAATATCCGAGGTTATCGCTGAGCACAGGACCGTGCAGCGGACAGATAACGGAAATATCCAGCTTTGCAGCCTTTTTGAGCAGAGACTGTACCTGAGCGCCGTATTTTCCGACTATGCCGATATAGTAGCGGCGTGCTTCGCATGCCCAGTCCTCGTCAACATCAAGTGCACCGAATTTTCCGAATCCGTCTGCGGAGAACAGAACCTTGTCAGTGCTTTCATAGGTTACGATTACCTCCGGCCAGTGAACCATAGGTGCAGCTACGAAATTCAGTACATGACCGCCGAGGTCAAGGCTGTCGCCCTCTCCGACGACGATGCGTCTGTCCTCGAACTCAGTGCCGAAGAAATTTCCCATCATTGTAAATGCCTTGGAGCTTGAAACAATAACAGCTTTAGGGTAGTTTTCCATAAAGCTCATAATGTTTGCGCTGTGGTCAGGCTCCATATGCTGTACTACAAGGTAGTCGGGGCTGCTGCCGTCGAGTGCATTTTCGAGGTTGCCTAGCCATTCGTGCTTGAAATTCCTGTCAACCGTATCCATTACGGCGATTTTTTCGCCGCGTACAATATAGGAGTTGTAAGCCATACCGTTCAGAACATCGTACTGACCCTCAAAAAGGTCTATCTTATGGTCGTTGACGCCAACGTAAATGATATCGTCTGTAATTTTCATAGCGATCTCCATTCTCCCTTATAGGGTTTATTATTTTCGGTATCTGTTTCGTGCTTTTCTGAGCAGCTCGGGCAGATATCAGTCCTCCTTTTGTATTGTTTTTCGTAATTATATAGGCTAATTATAGCATATGATACAATAACTTTCAACAGAATTTGAAGTTTTTAATAGTTTGTTCGGTTTTTGGAAAAGTCCGAAAAAAATATATTTTTTTAGAAAAAATCTCTTGACAAAACAGGTATCTTAGTGTATAATTATCATCGTTGCAGAAAACAAAACATTTGCGAGTGTGCTGGAATTGGCAGACAGGCACGTTTGAGGGGCGTGTGTTTCACGACGTACGGGTTCAAGTCCCGTCACTCGCACTCGAAGAAGCGACTGAAGACGATCAGTCGCTTTTTTTCTATTGTGAATTCTCAGCTATGACGGGACTTGAACCCTAAGAGGGCTGCGAGCGTTAAGAAAGGGGCTGTGAAAAAAGTCCAAAGAAAAAAGACAACCGACCTCCGAGTAGAAACTTGGAAGTCGGTTGCTTTTTTGGTATAATAGATATATGAACAA
>ONAX01000036.1 GCA_900315875.1 uncultured Eubacteriales bacterium
TCACGATGGACACCCTTGCCATCAGCTAACACTTCCTACTGCCAAGCGTGTAGCGGACTTTCACCGCCAAGTTACTGCCCATTTCGGGCAAACCAAGAAAGACCGTGCGCTGAAAACGCACGGTCTGTTTTATTATGAATTCTTTATACTGACGCCCTTGCCTGCAAGATCGCCGATAATCTTGTCAACAATCTGCTGTACCTCTGCTGAGGACAGTGTTCTGTCATGTGAACCGAATTCAAAGCGCACGGTAATTCTGTGGATTTCCTCAGTGTCGTATGTATCGACAATACCTACCCTGCGCAGAAGCTTTCCGCCTGCGTCCTTCCAGCAGTCTCTGAGATTTCCGAAGTAAACTCCTGCCGGAATATCCATGCTGAGATCGTACTCGATAGACGGGTATTTGGACGGTTCGTCGTATTCGATGGGCTGAGTAGCTGCCGCAGCGAATTCATTTACGTCGATTTCCGCAAATACAATAGAAGCCTTCTTGTCGATTGCTTTTGAAACAGTCGGATGAACAATACCGATATAACCGATATCCTTGCCGCCAAGCATGACCCTGTTGAAATTAACGGGATGCTCGTAGCAGTGCTGCGGCTCTGCCTTCACAAAATCAAGCTCTCTGTGCTTGATATCGGATGCAAGCTCTGCAAGAATATCGCGCAGACGGAAATACACATCCTTCATTGTCGAGGTCTTTGTGTACAGCGTAACTGCAAGAAGCTTTTTCTCAATGCAGAGGTTGTCGCTGTCCATACCTGTAATAGCTCTGCCTATTTCAAAAATACCGAATTCCGGAGCAAAGCCAACGTTGCTCTTAACCTGGCAAAGCTGAGTCGGAATGAGTGATCGGCGGATAGTCTCAATATTGGGGTTGGTTGCATTAAGGAGCTTGATATTATCCTCAACCGGAATTCCGATTGCCTTCTGCTCATCTGCATACTGCCATACATAGGAATGAACCTCGTGCAGTGAAAAACGCTTTACAAGCAGGTCCTTCATCTTTTCCTCGTCGGTTTTAACCTCATCGGGACGAACAGGATAAAGCGGTGACAGAGCGGTGTTTATCTCGAAATTGTCATAGCCGTATATTCTCGTAATCTCTTCAATGATATCGGCGTTCATGGTAACGTCCTTAGTGATTCTCCATGAGGGAACATCAACCGTAAACTTGTCGCCGTCTCTTGCTACGGTAAAGCCGAGACCTGTAAGAGTTTTCACAATAGTGTCTCCTTCAATGCTGATTCCGGTATATCTGTCAACGAATGCCTGGTCAAAATTCAGTGTTACTGGCGGGAATTTAACGGCATATTCATCTGTGAGAGCGGATACTACCGTTGCGCCGCTGTCGTACTTTTTGAGAAGATACAGGAAACGTCCGATAGCCGGAACGGTCATTTCAGGGTCAAGGCTCTTTTCATAGCGCATGGAAGCATCCGTGCGGTGTGAAAGGCGAACAGTGGACTTTCTGATTGAAGCCGCGTCGAAATTCGCTGATTCAAGCGTCAGCGTAGTTGTATCGTCAACGATTTCACTGTCAAGTCCGCCCATAATGCCGGCAATTGCCACCGGTGTATCGCCGGAGCAGATCATAAGTGTGTTTTCGTCCACATTTCTGTCTACGCCGTCAAGGGTTTTGAATGTGAACGGCTTGTCGAATCGGCGGATGCGGATTTTCTCCACCTTTCTTGCATCGAAAGCATGCATCGGCTGACCCATTTCGAGCATGAGATAGTTCGTAAGGTCTGCAAGGAAGTTTATCGCACGCATTCCGCAGTAAAAAAGACGAATACGGATATTTACAGGGCTTACATTGCGGCTTATGTTTTCAACCTTAATGCTGCTGTAGCGCTTGCAGAGGTTATCCTCAATCTTCAGGTCAACCTTCGGCAGATTGTCGTATACTGACAGCTCCTCTGTATCCAGAGCCTTGAGCGGTCTGCCGGCAAGGGCTGCAAATTCTCTTGCAATGCCGTAATGACCCCAGAGGTCAGGTCTGTTAGTAAGGGATTTGTTGTCAACCTCAAATATGATATCCTCAATGTCATAAACGCTCTTAAGGTCTGTGCCTGCAGGGATATCGTCGGTTATTTCCATAATACCGCTGTTGTCGTCGGAAATGCCGATCTCGCTTTCACCGCAGCACATACCGTTTGAAACGTAGCCTGCAAGCTTTCTCGGGGTAATGGTGATATCGCCTATCTGAGCGCCGAGCTTTGCAAAGGCTGTTTTCATGCCAACGCGCACGTTCGGTGCACCGCAGACAACGTCGGTAAGCTCTCCGTCGCCGGCATCAACCTTCAGCAGGTGAAGCTTCTTTGATTCGGGGTGAGGCTCTACACTTTTGATCTCAGCAACAACAATACCGCTGATATCGCTGCCCTTCATGAAAATATCGTTTTCGACCTCCGCTGTGGAAAGAGAAAAACGGTGTATAAGCTCCAGCTTATCAAGACCTTCAAGGTCTACAAAATCGCTGATCCAATTCATTGACAAAAACATTATCTCTTTCCTCCCTTATTCATCATCTGTGAACTGCGAAAGTGACTTCAGGCTTCCGCTGTTGAGATCTCTGATATCCTTGATTCCGTACTTCATCATTGCAAGTCTTGTAAGTCCCAGACCGAATGCAAATCCGGTGTATTCATCGGGATCAATTCCGCCCTCACGCAGTACGTTGGGGTGAATCATTCCGCAGGGGCAAAGCTCCAGCCACCCGCTGTGCTTGCAGGAGGGACATCCCTCGCCGCCGCAGATAAGGCAGCTGATATCAAGCTCGAAGCCCGGCTCGACGAAGGGGAAAAATCCGGGGCGCAGGCGAACCTTTATGTCCTTTCTGAACACCTCGCTGAGCATTGTCTTCATGAAATAGATAAGGTTTGAAATGGAGATATTCTTATCTACCATCATGCCCTCCATCTGGAAGAAGGTGTTTTCGTGACATGCGTCTGTAGCCTCATTACGGAAGCATCTGCCCGGGAATATAGCCTTGATCGGCACACCGTTTTCCTTGAGCGCGGGTCCGTACTTGCGCAGGATAGCATTCTGCGCTGCAGATGTCTGTGATTTCAGAAGCTGACCGTTTTCAAGGTAATAGGTATCCTGCATATCTCTTGCGGGATGGTGCTTCGGTATGTTTACTGATTCAAAGCATTCGTAGTCTGTTACCACCTCGGAATAATCCTCAACGGTAAAGCCCATCGAGCGGAAAATGCTTTCGCACTGTCTCTGCACAAGGGTAATGGGGTGATAGGATCCGTTCGTCCTGGGCACAGGCGAAGAAATATCGAATACCGGCATTGCGGCAAGCTCTTTTTCAATCTGCTTTCTGCGCAGCTCCTCGGTTTTTTCTTCAATTCTTGATGCGGTAAATTCCTTGAGCTTATTAACATCCGCACCGAAAGCCTTTTTCTGATCGGCTGCCAGATCCTTCATGCCCTTAAGAAGCGATGTAATGCTTCCCTTTTTGCCCAGATAGGAAACTCTCAGGCTGTCAAGCTCCGACAGGTCGCTTACGGCTTTAAGCTCATTGTCAATCCTTTCTCTTAGTGACAGTATTTTTTCGTCCACTGTGATCCCTCCGTAAAAAAATAAATGTTCCCTGTACAGCCGTAGGACTGCACAGGGACGAAAATACATGATTCCGTGTTACCACCCTGATTTCCGCCGAAGCGGACACTCATTAAGGCATATAACGGTGCGCACCGTTGCCGCCTACTGCATTTTCAGCGGCACCGCTCAGGAGTGAACTTCACCGCCGCCCGTGCGCCCTGCTTCCAGCCAGGACAGGACTCTCTGCTGCAAAGGCCTCCGGTTACTCTCTCCATCACTGCGTTATGTTATGATTATAACACACTTTTCAACTGTAATCAAGTGTAAAATACGTCACGCAAGACATGTAATAGTATTCTGCACTTTGCAAAACACAGCAATGCCAGTGCCGCGCTCTGCCACTTCAGTCTCTGCAAGTCTTTTAAATCATATTTATGCCGCCAAATACCTCATAGCAGCCAATGTCAGTTCTGAAAGCAGAAAGCCCTAATAGCTAAAAAAATCGCATTGTCAGGCTGTAAATTCGTCAAAATGTCGATGCCATTTCGGCCGCCAAATGTTGACATTAATATTGTTTTGTTTTAAAATATTAAGGTATGCTGGAATGCGCTTTTTATCGCATCGGCGTAAATAATGATAAACCGGAGGTTGATTCTCTATGAAACGCAGTGCAGCTATTATTTTAACTGCATCAATGCTCTGCGCAGTATGCTTTGCCGGCTGCAGCAGTGCAAATAACGGTGCAGCTTCTTCTGCAGCATCCGAAGGCACATCCACTGCTTCCTCAGCTGAAAGCAGCACACAGGAAAGCTCAGCGGATGAAAGCAAATCCGAAAGCTCAGCTCAGACTACAGGCGAAAGCGTTGACGCTTCATGGTTTGACGATGCTGTATTCGTAGGCGACAGCGTAACACTGAAGCTTTCCTACTACTGTGACAACAGCGAGGCTCTCGGCAATACCACCTTCCTTTGTGAGGGAAGCCTCGGCTACACCAACGCTCTTTGGGATATAGACCACGAGGACAATGTACACCCGAGCTATAAGGGT
This sequence comes from uncultured Eubacteriales bacterium, assembly GCA_900315875.1. Classification (GTDB taxonomy): domain Bacteria; phylum Bacillota; class Clostridia; order Oscillospirales; family Acutalibacteraceae; genus UBA1213. The sequence continues at coordinate 4,604 of ONAX01000036.1, forward strand.
GTCAAATACACTGTTGAAGACGGTGTAAAGGAAATCAACCCCAATAAGATATTCGTAATGCTCGGCATGAACGATATCGGTCTGTACGGTGTTGACGGCGGTATTGAAAGCATGATCGAGCTTACCGACAAGCTCCATGCAAATTCACCCGACGCTGTAATCTATATCGAATCCGTTACCCCGATGGTTGCAGGCAATTCACTCGGCGACCTGAATAACGAAAATATCTATGCATTTGACAAAAAGCTCAAGGAAGTCTGCGCTGAAAAGGGCTATAAGTACCTTGACATCACCGCTGCCGTATCCGATGAAAACGGAGATCTTATTTACGAATACTGCGGTGATCCGCCGACAGATGACAACCCCGATGCAATGGGTCTGCATTTCACCGATGAAGGCTGTGCAAAGTGGGTTGAGTACCTCAAAAATCACGTTAACGACTGATTTGCAGGTGGAGCATAGCTTATGAAAAAGATAATAACACTGGTACTTGTACTGACTCTTTGTACTGCTTTCTGCGGCTGCGCCCAGCAGTCATCCGAAAGCAGTCCGGAAAGCTCACAGCAGTCATCTGCCGCAGAAAAGTCTGATGAAGAAAGCCGCAAGGCTGAGCAGAGCAAGGCTGCCGAAGAAAGCCGCAAGGCTGAGCAGAGCAAAGCTGCCGAAGAAAGCCGCAAGGCTGAGCAGAGCAAAGCTGCTGAAGAAAGCCGTAAGGCTGAGGAAAGTAAAGCAGCCGAAGAAAGCCGCAAGGCTGAGGAAAGCAAAGCTGCCGAAGAAAGCCGCAAGGCTGAGGAAAGCAAGGCTACCGAAGAAAGCCGCAAGGCTGAAGAAAGCAAGGCCGCCGAAGAAAGCCGCAGGGCGCAGGAGAGTAAACAGGCTGAGGAAAGCCGCAGCTCACAGCAAAGCAGCACTGAGCAAAGCTCTCAGACTCAGCAGCAAAGCTCAGCGAGGACAACTCCTCACCCGACGTCCGGCAACCGCGCCGATGTAAGCTGGTTTGACGATGCAGTATTTGTCGGAGACAGCGTAACGCTCAAGCTTTCGTACTATGCAGACGGCGGAGCACTCGGAAATGCAGAATTCCTGTGTGCAGGCAGCCTTGGGTACAACAACGCACTCTGGGATATCGACCATCCCGACAACGTCCATCCTTTATACAAGGGCAGAAAAGTCACTGTGGACGATGGACTTGCGAAGATCGGCAGAAATAAGATAATCATAATGCTTGGCATGAACGATATCGGTCTGTATGGTGTTAGCGGCGCTATCGACGGCATGAATAAGCTGACGGACAGGATAGAAGCAAAATGTCCCGACGCTCAGATATATATTGAATCTGTTACCCCTATGCTTGAAGAATGTCAGCTCAGGGATCTTAACAATACCACAATACGCCAGTTTGATGAGCAGGTCGAAAGAGTATGCAATCAGAAGGGCTATATCTACCTTGATATTGCTTCCGCCGTTGATGACGGCTACGGCAATCTTATTTCAGGCTACTGCAGCGACCCCGGCGCAATGGGACTGCATTTTTCAGATGCAGGATGCGCAGCATGGGTCGAAAGGTTAAAGGAAACAGTCATGTAAGCCTCAGGGCTGAATTGACACAGCATGATTGTGGGATAATAATAAAAAAACAGAAAGGAATAAGGATAATGAAAATGAAAAAAGTTATCGCAGCTCTTGCAGCTGCTGCAATTGTAGCTTCACTTTGCGCATGCACAGCCAATGTTGACGACTCCGGCAAAACAGATAAGAGTTCTTCCGCTTCTTCCGCTGCAGAAAGCAGTAACAAGGAAAACAGCGACAAGGAAAGCAGCACAGACGAAAGCAGTGCAGCAGATACCGACAGCAGCGCAGAGCAGACTGATTCAGAGCTTGCATCCGTAGTAGCTGTTATCAAAAAAGAGGTTAAGCTCCCGGATGATATGGACGATTTCAGCGCAAGACGTCTGGAAAGACTTACCGGCATTTCAGCTGACGAAATAGACGATTTCGCAGGCATGATCTGCACAAACGGCGTATCACAGGATCAGATGATCTTCATCAAGGCAAAGTCACTTGACGATGTTGACGGCATAGTTGAAAAGCTGAAGACTCACCATGATGCTCAGTATTCCGTTACCAAGAATTATAACCCCGAGCAGGCTGTTCTTTTTGAAAATTCCGACGTAGAAACAGACGGTCTGTATATCAGCCTTGTCATTTCTCCCGATGCTGACAAGATAAACAGCATTTATAAGGAGAATCTCAACAAATAATTCCGGTGGTGTTTTTGCTTGGTTTTTTCAAGTCTGATATTTCTCTTTATGTTTCTTCCGGCGACGCTGGCGCTGTATTATCTCACCCCTAAGAAGTTCCGCAATCTGACTTTGTTCATTGTTGACCTTGTATTCTATTCATGGGGCGAGCCGATGCTCGTTGTGCTTATGCTCGTATCCGTACTGATAAACTACGTTTCGGGCATACTCATCGCCGTAAACCGTAAAAAGAAAGTTCTTTCAAAGGTAATTTTCATAATTTCCATTGTGCTCAACCTCGGACTTCTCGGATTTTTCAAATACGTAGGCTTTATCGGCGAAACGCTGAATTTTGTCCTGCCGTTTCTGAATATTCCCGTTCTGCAGGTTGCGCTTCCTATCGGCATTTCCTTCTACACCTTCCAGACAATGTCCTATACTATTGACGTATACCGCAATACTGTGAAGATGCAGAAAAACTTCATTACCTTCGGCACCTACGTTTCACTGTTCCCGCAGCTTATTGCAGGCCCCATAGTACGCTATGAGGACGTTGCCGAGCAGCTTATGAACCGCCGGGAAAACCTCGCACAGTTTACAAGCGGCGTTAAGCTTTTCCTTATCGGTCTTGCAAAGAAGATTCTTCTTGCAAATCAGATGGGCGTTCTGTGGGACAGCGTGCGTGAAAGCGGAGCCGCTGCAGGCGCAATAGGCTCCTGGGTGGGCATTATCGCATATACCTTCCAGATATACTTTGATTTTTCGGGCTACTCCGATATGGCAATAGGTCTTGGCAGAATGTTCGGATTTGAATTCATGAAGAACTTTGACCATCCCTATATTTCCAAAAGCGTAACTGAATTCTGGAGAAGGTGGCACATTTCCCTCGGAACATGGTTCCGCGAATATGTATACATTCCTCTCGGCGGCAACCGCAAGGGTATCGGCCGCCAGCTGATAAACATCGCAGTAGTATGGTTCCTCACCGGTCTCTGGCACGGTGCGTCGTGGAATTTCATCCTCTGGGGTGTGTATTTCGGCTTCCTTCTCATGCTTGAGAAGCTATTCCTTCTCAAGATCCTCAAAAAGCTGCCGGCAGCCGTAGGACATATCTATGCAATCATCATTTTCGTGTTGGGCTGGGTGCTGTTCTATTTCGAGGATATGGGAGAAATGTGGACGTTCATTACCCGTCTTTTCGGCAGCGCAGGTTTTCTGCCCTCTGCTGATGTCACGGCACTTGTTCTGTCCTATGTTCCGCTGCTGCTCATTGCAGGCGTTGCATCCACTCCCCTTGCAGTGTTCCTTTACGGCAAGATCAAAAGCCGCAAGGTGCTCGTTGCCTTTGACACAGCGGCATGTGCAGCTTCACTTGTTGTCTGCACCGCTTCAATCGTAAGCAGTGCTTATAACCCGTTCTTGTATTTCAAATTCTAAGGAACAGAAGGAGCAGAAATGAAACTAAAAGAATCTATCAAATATCTGCCGGCTGCTGTTTTCTCTCTGTTTATTGCAGTGTTTGCGGTGCTGTTCTTTGTTCTTCCGAAAAGCGATTTTTCTGAATTGGAAAAGCGCAAGCTTGCTGAATTTCCTGAACTGTCACTGACAACACTTGCAGACGGCAGCTTCCAGAAAAGCCTTGACACATACCTGTCCGACCACATGCCGGCACGTAATTTCTTTGTAGGGCTTGACGCTGCATATGACCTTGCAAGCGGCCGGAACGGCGAAAACGGAATATACCTCGGCTCTGATAATTATCTTTTCCCGAAGCCATCGGAGCAAAGCGAACTGCTGGACAAAAACGCCGGCTTTATCAAGGAATATGCCGATCTTTCGGATTGTCCTGTATATGCTACGCTTATCCCATCTTCGGGCTTTGTAAATGCTGACAAGCTGCCGCTGCTGCATGCGCAGTACCGCGACGACGAGCTTATTTCCGGCTTCACAAAAAAGCTCGGGGATAATGTCACTTTTATAGATGTCGTTAAAACGCTGCAGGAAAAGGCAGACTCAGAACATCTTTACTACCGTACTGACCACCACTGGACAGCTCTCGGTGCATATGAATGTTACCGCGCTCTCGGTGATAAAATGGGCTATAAGCCGCTCGAGAAGGACAGCTTCAGTGTTGAGACGCACGATGGCTTTTACGGCACTTCTTACGCCAAAGCTGCGCTGTGGACGCTTGCCCCTGACAGCCTTGAGCTGTGGAGTGATAAGTCAATGACCCCCGGCAGTGTTAGCGTTGAGATTGCAGACGGCAAGGACAAAAAGACCTCTGACAGCTATTTCTTCCCGGATCAGCTGCAAAATGACGATAAATATCCCGTATATCTCGACGGAAACCATGCTCTTGAAACCATAACCAACAGTCAGGCGACCGGCGGCACGCTGGTAGTGGTAAAGGACAGCTACGCGCACACCATTGTGCCATTCCTGTCAAGACATTACAAAAAGATCATTATGGCTGACCTCAGGTACTACAAAAACGATATTTCGGCAATAACAGAAAAAGAAAATGCCGAAGGCGTTCTGATACTCTATTCCCTCGACAACATGTCAACGGATAACAATCTCGCCAACCTGTTCTGATGTCATTCCGGCACTCCCCATCGGCGGAGCGTCGCTTCAGGTGGATACAATAAACACGTTTTCAGACATAATAAAAAACTAAGTTTCGCTTGAGTCTTTCAAAATGCTCCGGCGAAACTTTTTTGTATATAAAATCAGGGACATCAAGGCGTTACAGCTGCCATGATGTCCCTTTTATTTTCTGTTTCCGGTTATTCCGAATCGGCTTTTTCAATTGCTTCGTAATGTATGGTCTCAGGATGTTCTGTTGTTTCCACGACCTCAGTTTTCTGATTCTTGAATACAAGCTTCAGGAATATCGGGCACAGAACAGACGTTACAACTATCAGCAGTATTGTCGGAACGAGGGGATCAATTCCGACAAGGGTCTTTCCCTCGTACAGGATAAGCCCCTGCCCCGTTGCGTAGATTGCAAGTGCGACCTCACCGCGCGCTATCATACCGCAGCCGATAGTCAGGGCCTCGCGGTTAGTGTATTTAAAGGGCTTTGCAGTGAGCGAGCAGCCGACTATCTTTCCGATAATTCCGAGAGCTACAAATACGACGGCGAAAATCAGCTCCGACGCCTTGAAATTGCTGAAATCCGCGCTGATACCAATAAATGCAAAGAATATCGGAGTGAAAATCATATATCCGCTGATAACGATCTTTCTGTCAACGAATTTTGTATCACTGAGACCGCTGAGCATAAGACCTGCCATATACGCTCCGGTAATTGCTGCAATTCCGAAAAGCTTTTCTGCACAGAACGCATAGAAAAAGCACATTGCAAGAGCAAATATTCCTGTGCGGCGGGTATGCGGGTATTTTTTCTCAAGGTTTTTGAATAGAATTCTAAGGATGATGCCAAGCCCGATTGTGAACACGAAAAATCCGAGAGCCTTCGCAAGAGTTATCCAGATATTTCCGCCGCCGCCGATACCTGTGACAATACTCAGCAGAATTATACCGAGAACGTCGTCAATGATTGCGGCGCTTAGCACAGTTGTTCCGACGCGGGTATTGAGCTTTCCGAGCTCGCGCAGGGTTTCTACTGTTATTCCAACGCTTGTTGCAGCAAGTATCATGCCGACAAACAGAGCGTTCATGAATTTACCCTCTGTTATTTCTCCGCCCATAAACAGCAGTGCTCCGCCCGTTCCAAGCGCTACCGGGACAAGCACGCCTACAAGTGCAATTGCGCTTGCGGCAATTCCGCTCTTTTTCAGATCCTGGAGTCCTGTTTCAAGTCCGCTTGAAAACAGTATGAACACAACGCCGATCTGCGACAGGCTTTTGAGCACATCCATTTCAGTCGGAGAAGGCGCAACCAGTCCCCGGAAGGAGCCGAGTCCGAGCTGAGAGAAAATTGCAGGACCTATGAGCAGTCCGGCAATTATCATTCCTACAACCTGCGGCAGTCCGAGCTTTCTTGTAAGCATGCCGAGCAGCTTAGTAAAAAGCAGTATAACGCCGCAATAGTACAGGATATTAATTACATCGAATTCCATTATTACCCTTCTTTTTCCTTTTATCGACAAAATTGTACTACATTATCATTATCTTGTCAAGACCACCCACCTGCTGCTGCACGGAGCATTTCATGTAATGTATATTTTAACGAAGATTAACCTTATATGCTGTTTCAATCTGTTAATGATTCAGAATTAATTTAATCAATCTTACTGGTTTGTCAGAAAAATAACATTTTGGATTTGACACTCAGCTAAAAAGAATATATAATAGTAGCCATCAACAATAATGAGGAAACGGAGGAAAGCATATGTCCGGTCTGAAAGATAATAGTCCCTCCGCTCAGACAGACGACACACATACAGCAGCACCTGAGCCTGTGCAAACTGCCCCGGCTGCAACGCAAGACAGCACAAATCCGGTGCCGGCGGAAACTGCTCAGTCACCGCAAACCGGGAAACCGCAGATTGAACAGCCGCAAATTGAGCAGCCGCAGATTGAACAGCCGCAGGAATCGCCGTCTTTGTCTCAGCAGGAGATGGAGCATCTGACATATCTTCGTGTGCTGGAGGAATATAACATTGCTGAAAAACGCCGCTTTAACTACAGACGCTACGGCGCATGGTTCATCATAATCACTGGAATAGTCTTTCTCACGCTTATTTTCAGCGTTGAAGCAAAGATTCTTTTTCTTTGCCTGTGGATAATCACCATCCTTGCATGTATTGCAGTGATGATAAAAGCCGATTATACCTACGACAAATACAAGACATTTCTCGGTTTTACTGATGAGCTTGATAAGGATCTTGATGAAGAGGAGGATGAAGAAGAATGAGGAATGTTTTTGATATTTTCAAAAACGATCTGAAAAGCTTAGCAAAAAACATCATTGTCTTTATTGTTATTATCGGAATATCGATTCTCCCGGCACTGTATGCATGGTTCAATATTGCAGCAAACTGGGACCCGTATTCCAGCACCGGCGGCATACCCTTTGCCGTATGCTCCAAGGACAAGGGTGCAACTTACAATATAGTTATGTCCGTAAACGCCGGTGATAAGATAATTGAAAACCTGAAAAAGAATGACAAAATGGGCTGGGCTTTCGTAAGTGAACAGGAAGCCACTGACGGCGTCAAAAACGGCACATACTACGCCGCTGTCATTATTCCGGAGAACTTCAGCGAGAATCTGCTTTCTGTCACAACAGGCAAGTTTGAGCAGGCTCAGCTGAATTACTACATTAACGAAAAGAAAAACGCCATTACCCCGAAGATCACTTCAAAGGGTGTTGAAACAATTGAGGAATCCATAAACACTACTTACGTAAACACTATCACAACCATGATTGCAACAACGCTGAACCTCGCAACAGACGCAGTAGGTTCCGGTGCAGATACCGCCACGGATAATGTTATCAGCGCTCTTCGCAATGTTCAGAGCAGCACAGAAAGCTTCAAAACCACAGTGGATGTTTTCATTTCCACAGTCAATACTCTTGAGGATGTTCTGAAGGCAAGCAAGGATACCGCTCCGAACATTGACCAGACTCTCGCCAAAGCAGGCGTTGTCACAGACAATGTCAAGGACACTCTGAAATCCGCAAAGGACGTTACCAGTAATGTCACTGATTCGATTGAAGAAATACTCACCTCTGCCGAGGGATTTTCAGGCTCCGCATCAATACGTATTGACGAGGCATTCGGGGAGATTGAAACCAATTCCGCCAGTGCTGCCGAAAGCGTAAGAAGCGCTACAACCTTCGGAGAAAGAATTATTTCAGTAAACGACAAGGTTCTTTCAGCCGTTACACAGCTTCAGGATGCTCTGGATATTGACCTTTCAAAGGTCACACAGCGTCTGACGGCGTCCAATGAACAGTGGGAAAACATAAATCAGAAATTACTCCAGGCTGCAGATACCATTGAAACTACCGGTGCTCTCCCAAAGGACAAGCAGGATGAGCTTATCAGACTGCTTGAGCGTGCTGACAGCGGAATCACTGCTGCCAAAGATGCATTCCGCAGTACTGAATCGACCATCAACAAAGCAATTGACAACGTTTTTACGATAGTTGACAATGCCTCAGGACTGCTGCAGAGCATCAGCGGAGATATTCCTGATTTCACTGCTGCAATTGATGATGCGAACACTACTCTCGAAAACATGAAGCAGACACTCGAAATTGTCAAAACCTTCATGGATACCGCAAACACAAAAATTGACGATATTATCAATAAAATAGAAGAGGTCCGGAGCAGTGACATTATCGGCAATATCATTAACCCGATCATAGAAAATCCGCAGGCGCTCGGCGATTTCGTTTCAAGCCCGGCAAAGACCTCGGAAACAAGGCTGTATCCGGTTGAAAACTACGGTTCAGGCATGACGCCGTTCTATTCATCACTTGCATTCTGGGTAGGCGGAATCATTCTCGTTGCTGTTATGAGAACCGACCTCAAGAAAAAAGAGGAAAAAACTCTTAACCGGCCGAAAAACTTCCAGATGTTCTTCGGAAGATATATCATCTTCTTCCTTCTCGGTCAGGTACAGGCTCTGATTATTGCTCTCGGAGATCTGTTCTTCCTGAAGGTTCAGTGTGAAAACCCCGTTCTGTTTATTGTAAGCTCGCTGATATCAAGCTTTGTATATACGCTTATAATATACTCTCTGACAATAACCTTCAGCGTAATCGGCAAGGCTCTTGCGGTCATAATTCTCGTAATCCAGATTGCAGGTGCCGGCGGTACATTCCCCATCGAAGTTCTGCCTGAGCCGTTCCGCGCCGTATCACCCTTCCTGCCGTTCAAGTACGGAGTAAACCTTCTCCGTGAAGCAGTCGCAGGCGTTGACGCTTCGGCGTATATGAATAATCTGCTGATGCTGTTAGTCTTTGTTCCGGCAGCACTGATACTCGGACTGCTGCTGCGCAAGCCATGCATCAGGGCGATAAACTTCTTCAACAAGCGCATTGAGCAAAGCGATATAGTTATCTGATACAAAAACACCGCCGCATAAAACGCAGCGGTGTTTTTTCTGTCCAAACTGCAATCTTCACTAAAGTCCGCAGGCATACTATTCCGGACTATTTTTTAGCGAACAATTATTGCCGGCGGTGATTGATTAAGACATAGTTTTATGTTATACTTAAAACATGGGATTGTATCCTAAAAAATCAAAGGAGTGATAATTATGTTATGTCCGAAGTGTGGAAATATAATTGAAGCCGGTCAGCGCTTCTGTACCTCCTGCGGAGCTGATATCTCTGCTCTGATGGCAGCACAGCAGACGCATCAAGCAGCACAGTCTCAACAGGTTCAGCAGCCTCAGGCTCAGCCACAGGCACAACAGTACCAGGCTCAGCCACAGGCACAACAGTACCAGGCTCAGCCACAGGCACAGCCGCAGGCACAACAGTACCAGGCACAACAGTACCAAGCTCAGCCGCAGGCACAGCAGCAACCACAACAATACCAGGCTCAGCCGCAATATCAACAGACGGTACAGCAGCCCTATGCTCCGGTTCCTGTGAAGAAAAAGAAATCAAAGGCTCCGCTTATTGCCGTTGGCGCAGGCGCAGCAGCTGTTCTTGTTATTGGCGGCGGTATCGGCGGATTCCTGATTTATCAGACAATTGCAGCTGACAAATTCATTAAGGAAAATCCGACAAAGGCGGTCGCAAACTCCTATACGACCTTTGTATCCTCCAGAAAGGACCCTGGTACAGCAGGTCTTTTCACACTGCTTAACAATGCGAAGGATCACGGAACATTGACGGTCAAGCTTGACGGAAAGTTCGGCTATGACGAAAGCTCTCTTGAGCAGAAATATGTTTTCAGCTACGACAAGTCAAAGAATGAATACTACATCATGGCGGATCATCTTGATTCCCTGATGAAGGATATGAACGGAGAAACCGACAACAGCCTTATTGAATTCTACACCAATGTAGATAAACTGAACTTTAACTACAAAGTTGCAGACGGCGACGGAAGTTACTATGTTGATGTCAAGAATTTCCGTTCATCCATGGACAAGTCGATTTATTCTCCGAATAACGGGAATGTGCTGAATCTCACCGACGAGCAGTATGAGAATTTCATCAAGTCCGTTGAACAGTTTTACAACAAGTTTTCTGAAGGCTATGACAACGCAAGCGAAGAATATATCGACAAATTTGTAGAGATCCTTGAAAAGCACGGCAACCCTGAGGTTGAAGAAGAAACAATCACTGTGCGTGACAAGGACAGAAATGTTTACACAATCACATATAAGCTCGACCGCAGCAGCCTGAAGGCTATTGTTAAGGATATAAAGACTGAAATGCTCGAAATTGCTGACAAACAGTACAGCGATGATGAAGACTATATGGAAAGCAGACAGTCTCTGATTGAGTCCCTTGACGGAATTATTGATTCTCTTGATAACGCTCCCGAAGATATGAAGATCGTCATCAAAAACTGCATTGACAAAGGAAGCAAAGAGATAGCTCTTCTTGAGGTTACAGCTACCAACTACGATACAGCAGGAAGCGGTCATAAGACAGAGCTCAGCGTTGAATTCGACAACGAAGACGAGCTTGACATCTACGCAGAGGTCGTTGTAAAGGCAGATTCCACCTCCAAAATGACACTGACTCTCACAAGCGAAAAAGATGGAAGCAAAACCATTTATGCAGCAAAGCTTACATCCAGAAGCGGCAGCCAGAAGGAAAACAGGATGAGCCTTGAGCTTGAATATAACGATTCAGCCAAGACGTACGAGCTTTCATATACAGTTGACGGCGAAAAGAAAACCATTGCAGACGGCAAAGCAGACATTTCTCCGAGCAAAGCCCTCTTTACCTATGAATTCCCCTATAACGATCATAATATAGAGGTATCCGTCGAGCTTACAGACGAAGTACAGATAAACAGATTCGACGGGCAGAAGGATTTCCTCGCACTGACAAAGGAAGATATCGAGGAGCTCAGCTCAGGTCTGGGTAGCAGTGCAGGAAATATCGGATCCGGCGGCATTCTGACATCCGCAAATCAGAGCAAGAAGCTGTCGGATGCAGCAAGCATTGATAATGCATGCAAGACATACTACGCAGGTATCGTTGCCGGTATGATCACCTACGAGGATGACTATAGTGAACTTTTAAACACCTACGATGATCTTCCGGGAAAGGGAGCAACCGCTTCAGAAAGAAAAAGAATGGCATTAGAAGCCACCATCGGCGGTGCCCTTGACTATAACGGAATGTACGATACATTGGCGTACGATCTTTCTGAATTCGGCGCAGATGCTGAAGGCAATATCTACTACATCAATGATCCGGCAAATTCCTCGAAGATCGTTGTCAAAAACCTTTCCGTGAACACAACACTCAGTGAGCTTTACAATCAGCAGTAAAAAAATTCCCCCGGAAGAAATTTCCGGGGGATTCCTGTTTTCAGTGGTATTCAGGATGTTACTGAAGTACTTTTCTCCTTTGTTTCTAAATTGCCCGCAGGATTGAAACGGAACACTGCCGTTTTGCTCCACCATTTTGAGATCGGGGTCATTACGAGGTGTACGAGAGTATCAAGTATTACCGACAGCGTAAACCCTGCAACCAGCAACAGCAGCCATGCTTTCAGCGTTCCGAAAAGTCCGCTGCCGAACAGCTTTTCCACATTGATATAATGCACAAGGAACAGGATAATACCCTTATGCAGCAGGTATACGCCAAGCGCTGCCTTTGCAACTGTGTTTATCAGTGCGGAATTCTTTATGTTTATCCGGGCAAAAAAATCAAAGAAGGTCACCGCCTGCAGTACAACAAAAAATGTTTCATATCCGAGAATTGCCTTTGTACCGTTTATCTTCGGGAAGATAACGCACAGTGCGGCAGTTGCTGCGGCGCAGCAGAAGGAAAGCATCAGCTCCAGATATTTTGTTCCCTTGTGTCTGAAGGTAATCGGGTACTTTTTCAGATAACCGCCAAGCAAATATAGGAAAACAAAGTTTACCAGCGTAAAGCCGTTTCCGTTTCCGTCACGTGAGACAGTGAAAACATCCTTGAGCTTCGTATTCCACGAGCAGCGGATAACGTCGATTATCGTAGGCCACAGGCAGAACAGAATGAAAATGACGATTATAAGCCTTGTGTACTGCCGCCTTGATAGTCCCGATACTACCCGGTTGATGTACGGGGACAGAATGTATAAGGTGCAGTAAAGCCAGATGTAGTAGCTCCTCGGAACAAAGCTGAAAGCCAGGTGCGCCGGAACTATGGGCTTTCCGTTGCCCAGAGTAGTCAGAACATGAGTAAATGCGCTGTAAACGCTGCATATAAGAAGCAGATTTATCACCTTGCCGATTTTCGGGCTGCTTTTTTCTATCATGAAATAACCGGAAATCAGTACAAAAACGTCAACCGCAACAATACAGAAGCTGAACAGAAATCTTGTAAACGCCATTGCCGGCACTGAATTTGACTGTTCTGACAGATGCATACCTCCGATGATATCCGGGTGGAGTATATGCAGACTGACAACCATAAGAGAAGACACTATACGCAACATCTCAATGTTGGATTGTCGCTTCTGCCGGTCATTAGATATAATTTTTGACAATAATAACACCTCAGTTATAGATTATTATGAAACAGCATCTGTCATTGCTCCGGAGTATCCTTTCCTTCTACGGCGTCTTTAATATCCTCCGGCTCGCACTTGTTGATCAGATCATAGTCAGCTTTTTCAAAATCATTCGGAGAATAGCTGTCCGGTGTATAATACTCAGGAGGACGATAAGTTAAGCTTTCCTTTGTCTTTTGTTTTGAGACAATCGTTTCATTCATCTTTCTGATTGAGAAAATAACAGCAGGAACAATAATGATAAGCATCATAACAATAATGGCAATAGTCAGCTTTATCATGTGCGGAGACAGAAGCAGTTCAAGATATGCCATGGGGATCACTTCATCCGAGGAACAGAAATTCAGTACCGCAAAGCATCTGAAGAGCGTCGTAACATATGGTATAACGAATGATAAAACTGTGATAACCACAGAAGTTTTCACAATATCGCCGACAGTTATTATTTTCTTGGGAACGGTGAGCTTGTTCTGAAGAATCGTCTTGATAATAGATATCATCACAATACACAAAAGAAATGAACAAATTGCGGCAAGCATCAGGGGAACCGGAGCAAATATTGCTCTGAATACTAACGGCACAGGTTTTTCAGGCATTATCTCCATTTCTCCAGCAGTCCAGACAACATTGGGAGAACTGGTGTAGTAGTAGGTATTGTAAACATATTTACCGTTGAGGATATTGCGGACCGCATCAATATCAGCCTGTTTGGCATCGGATTTGTATTTTACGTAATAATTGTTGTTTTCAGCTCTTACAGTATATCCTTTGTTTTTCAGCAGAGACATATTATGTTCGTTATATAACATAAGTATCTTATTTTCTGTATTTGTAGAGTAAAAGGGTGATTTGCTTGTAACAAGGAAGTAATCGTCAATTGTTTGATATGGAAAGGTTATTTTTCCGACAACTCTGCAGTTCATCGGGGCCGCCTTCTGTTTAGGTAGAAGATCCCTGTAAACATTCGATTCACTATAATCATAAATATCGTTATCAGATATCGTTATTATATCACCCGGTTTGTAGTTGGCAAAAGATGCACCGGACAGAAGAACCTCCGGTAAATCGTCTGTCTTGTCCGGATTATTATTCAGAGGGCTTCCGATGATTTCAAATTTCAAAAGATCGAAGGTTTCAGGTGTTCCGATCTGAAGTGTAATATCACTGTATTTATCCTCAAATTTAACATGACTGTCAGCAAATCCATAGACCTTTTCAACCGGCTTTTGCTCATACAGCCATCCTATATAATCTGTTTCTATACCTTTGCGTGCTTCATGGTCAGGAGTATTTCCGACTGAATATTCCGATTCTACATATGATTTGACATTAGGAGCAATACAGACACAGTCAGTTTGAAGAATATCAGATTCAAAGAACGGCTCTGTCCACCTGGCCTTCATTAATGCATCAGACCAGACCCACACAGCTATGGATAAGAGCACGATGCAGACAATCAAAACGAATAAAAGCCGGAAAAAACCATTCAGAACGAAGCACAGAAATGATGATTTTTTTATAAATTCCGGTGTTTTATCAATATCCTCAGCATCCTTGTATATATTTTTTTTATATATTTCCGCAAGCTTTGCCTGAAACTTATCCATTGATTTCCCCCTTGTAAAACGGTTGCCGAAAAAAATATACATCTACATAATAATATTCTCAGGAAAAAAAGTCAATAATTCTCAGGAAAAAAAGTCAATAATTATTGGATTATTAAACTGATGAGTTGCGCCCCGCCGGCGATCGGAACATTAGCTTGCACTTTGTGAGTTATTGTGATATACTAAAAAATAATTTATTGTACCGATTTTTATTGAAAGGGAAGCAAAAAATATGAAATTTGTCTCATGGAACGTCAACGGACTGCGTGCATGTATGCAAAAGGGCTTTTTCGACGTTGTAAACGAGCTTAAACCCGACTTCATGTGCCTGCAGGAAACCAAAATGCAGGAAGGCCAGGCAGAGGTTCCGCTCGACGGCTATAATAAATATTTCAACAGTGCAGAGAAAAAAGGCTACTCAGGTACAGCTGTTTTTACGCCGCATACTCCCCTGTCTGTTACGTTCAACGGCATGGATATCGAGGAACATTCCCACGAGGGAAGAATGATAACCCTCGACTGCGGAAACTATTACCTCGTAAACGTCTATACACCGAATGCCAAGGACGGACTGCTGCGTATAGATTACCGCATGCAGTGGGAATCCGACCTTCGGGATTACCTGATGCGTCTTGACAAGGAAAAGCCGGTCATCTACTGCGGCGACCTCAATGTAGCTCACAACGAGATTGACCTCAAAAACCCAAAAGCAAACAGAGGAAACGCAGGCTTTTCGGATCAGGAGCGCGGAAAAATCGAGTTGCTGCTCAATTCCGGATTCACGGATACCTTTCGCTACCTTCACCCGGATGATACCGGAAGATACAGCTGGTGGTCTTACCGCTTCAATGCACGCAAGAACAATGTGGGATGGCGTATTGACTATTTCATAGTATCCGACAGGCTGCGTGACAAGATCCGCAGTGCGGATATACTTTCTGATATCTACGGCAGCGACCACTGCCCCGTTATTCTTGAAATAGATGTATAAGGAAAGAGAGGAAAAAATATGATAAAGGTCAGAAACCTGACAAAGATATATGTCAGGGACAAGGCGCTTGACGATGTCAGCTTTTCCGTCGGCAAGGGTGAGATTCTCGGTCTGCTCGGTCCTAACGGCGCGGGTAAATCCACAACCATGAATATCCTGACAGGATATCTCTCCTGCGACAGCGGAAGCGTGGAGATTGCCGGCATCGATATGCTCGACAAGCCCACAAAGGCGAAAAAGGAAATCAGGCTCCATGAGAAGTGATCATAATTGGCATCATTGTCAAACTCAGAGAAATAGTGTTCATAGGTTTTAGATGCCGATATCTTACGCCAAACTAATGCAAATAAGAATACGCCTAACGGTATAAACACATATACAGCTACTCTTTTCTCCCATGGCTCATGACGATGGAAAATACCTATGAAATCATAGACAAACCTCAATGCCCCGAATATATAGCCACAAATTGTTGTTTCTATTAAC
>ONAX01000073.1 GCA_900315875.1 uncultured Eubacteriales bacterium
ATAACCATCGAAGGTCTTTGCAGATGTTGTGTATGTTGTTGTACCGTCTGCAATTCCTGTGAGGGTCTGTGTAGCCAGAACTGTACCGTCTGTGCTCACGTACTTAACGATAACCTTGCCGCTTGAGCTCTGGTTACCGTTCTTGAACCATACCTCGCCGGATGCGCTGTAGCCGGGTGTACCGACGCCTGACGGTTCCTGAGCACCGTTGTTATTGTTGTTAAAGATAACGGTTGCCTCTGTAATGCCTTCGATCTCATAAGACCACCAGCCGTTGCCGTCGTTGGTCATTACCGTTCCGGGCCATGCGCCGGAATACTCTGTAGCGGTCGCTCCCTTTTTATATGCATAAATCGCAACCGTAGACCAGTTGTTAGCGTTATAGTAGTGGATCTTAAGGCTATTTGACTGAACTGCGTTGTAAGTGTAGGTAACAGTTGTTGTACCAGATTTTACTGTACCTGTAGCATTGGCCGGTGTAGAAGCAAGCTCATAGCCGCTGACACTTGCAGCAGTTGTTGTGTATGTTGTGCCGATCTTCTGGGACATTGTTGAAGAAGAAGCTATTTCTGCACCTGTTGCAGCGTCAACATACTTTGTAACGATAGTACCGTAGGTTGAAGGATCAACCTTATCATAGGTATAAACTACTGTGATTGTGTTTTCTGTAAATGTGCCGGAAGCGTTGCTCGGTGTGGATATTACAGAATAGCCGGAGAAGGTCTTTGCGGTGGTAGTGTAGGAGTCGCCTGCCATACCGGTGAGAGTCTCTGTACCCAGAACGGTGCCGGAGGCATTGACATATTTTACATTAACCTTGCCGGAAGCATTCACCTTTCCGTCCTTGACCCAGACTTCGCCTGAAGCAGTGTAACCGGGTTGTTGTTTTCCCGGCTCCTGATTGCCGTTGCCGTCGTTGAACATAATATAGCCTTCCTCAGCGTCCTCAACTTCGTATGACCACCAGCCGTTGCCGTCGTTGGTCATAGCCTTGCCGGGCCATGTGCCTGTATAATTCACAGAAGTTGTGCCGCCGGAATAAGCATGCAGATAAACTGATGACCAGTTATTTGCATTGTAGTAGTGAACAGTGAGGTTTGTAGGCTCAACATAAACGTACTTGTAGGTAACGGTCGTTGTGCCGCTCTTAACTGTGCCCGTTGCATTTGTGGGAACTGTATCCAGCTCATAATGCTTAACGGAAGCAGCTGTTGTTGTATAGGTGGTGCCGATCTTGCCTACGGTTGTAACGCTGTCTGCGATCTCCTCATTAGTTGCAGAATTCAGATGCTTTGTAACGACATAACCGTAGTTAGCGCTGTCGAATGCATAGTAGTAGGTAACGTCGATCTGATCGTCGCCGAATACGCCGCTTGTGTTGCCGCTGTTGCCGGAGGACTTGTAGCCCTCGAAGGTAGATGCGGAGGTGGTGTAGCTGTCGCCGATAGCGCCGGACTTCATTTCTGTCTTGAGGACTGTGCCCGTGCTCTTGTCAACGTGGCTTACCTTTACAATACCTCTCTTGACTGAGGGCTCCTCCATAAGGATAGTACCATGTGCGCCGCTGTTGAAGGTTACTGTGCCGCCGTTTACAACAGAATATGTGTCATCATAGAAGTTGTGCAGCTGTGTGCCGTCTGCCCATATATCGGAAACGGTAACAGTTACATCTGTGTTATTGCTTGCATAGATAACGCCTGCTACCTTATCGGTAACGCCGTTTTTGCTGTAGGTTCTGCCGAATGCAACACCGCTCGTAGCTGTAAGCTGAACGTTCTGACCGCCGCCGACTGCTACGTGGCTGTTACGGAAGCGTCCTACGATACCCCAGTGATCGATGAGGTTCTGGTTCAGGTTGCTCCAGGGCATATCGCTTCTGAGTGAATGACCTGCGCCGCCGTCGCCGTCAAAATTACCTACCAGAGGTCTGGCTGTTTCATCACCGTAATAGATCTGTACTGCACCCGGAAGCATAAGGAATGCAGAGCCGAGAGAGTACATATCACTGGGTCTTGCAAGTGTCGAGTCATGAGATGACAGATAAGAAAGACCATTGAAAGAATCGCTGGAATTGATCTTGTTTGCATAATCCGAATATGTTCCAGCAACAACTCCCTGTGCGACCAGACCGCCGCCGGTGGTCTCAAAGTTGATCATTGAGTCGAAGCCGCCCTGTGAGAAATACGGGTCGCTCGCACCGGAGGACTCACGGAGACGCCAGTTCCAGCACTCGCCTGTCATCCAGAAGTCAAGATCATCAAGCTTCTTTGTAGGGTTATTCTGTTTCCACTCTCTGAGAGCTGCAACACACTTATCCTTGAGCTGCTTCCACGAGCCCTTTTCAACATGCTTTGCAGTATCGCAGCGGAAGCCGTCAACGCCGTATGTACGTACCCATTCAGCCAGCCATGTGGAAATATAGCCTGTTACTGTACCGGATGAACCGTACTTCTGTGTCTTTGCGGAAAGAGTACCCTCTTTGCCCCATTTTGTCTGGAGGATCTTCGGGATACCAACTGTAGCTGTTGATTCTGTTCTGAAGTCAGGCAGACCTGTAAGACACTGAGTAAGCTCGGAGTTGCCCCCATCTTCGGAATAACCTGCAACACCGCAGCGGATCCAGTCTGCGCCCCACCAGTTTGCCCAGTCGGAAGCGTTTCCGTCATAGTCGATATAATCGTGGTAAGCGGCAATATTCTCACCGTTATAGGCACTCTGCCAGCCGGACTTGAGTGTACCGAAACCGTATTCATTCATATCATACATGGAGTTATACCCTGCATGGTTCATAACGATATCCATTATGATACGGATGCCGTGCTCATGAGCTGTATCAACAAGATTCTGGAATTCAGCCTTTGTTCCGTAGGCAGCATCTGTTTCGGTATAGTCGAGTACATAATAGCCGTGGTATGAATAATGACCGAATTCTTTGCTTCCTTGAATATAGCCGTGGATCTGCTCATAAGGAGCTGTCAGCCAGATAGCATTAACGCCGAGGTTGTCAAAATAGCCAGACTCGATCTCCTGGGTAATACCTGCAAAGTCTCCGCCGTGGAAGCTTGCGCGGTTATCGCCGCTGAACTGCTTTCTGCCGTAAGCATTATCGTTAGATGTGTCGCCGTTTTTAAAACGGTCAGTCAGCAGGAAGTAAACTGTGGCATTATCCCACGAGAAGGTTGCCGGAGTAGCTGTTGTCGAAGCAGCATCTGCTTCGATGTTTGTCTGCTGCAGAAGAGCCGTACCTGCAAACGCCGTACCGGACAAAAGACAGGCCGCGGACAAAACCGAGCTGAGAATTCGCTTGAAAAGTGTTTTCGATTTTTTCATTTTTTACCTTCTTTCTCAAGATATTTGTGATATTTTGTTTCTGCAGGATCCGATTATTTCACCTCCATGTGACCGCAGGATTAGCACTTTGACAGCGCTTTTCATTTTTGATTTTACACTATAACAAAAAAAATGTAAATCATTTTTAGTCGAATTATGCATTGCTTTAACAGTTTATTAACAATTTTTAGACACAATGTATATAGCGTTTATGATTTATTAGAAGTTTTACACAAAAAATATTGCACAACAACAATTGTTGATATTTGTCCAAATTGTTATGCTTTTTCTCGTAAATATCAATACCGGAAACTATCCGCTGACAGTTCCCGGTACAATATATCTTATCTATTCAATTGCGAGAATTACATAATCTCCGTCCTCTTTGTTGTAAACATGCTTTCCTACAATCGAAAGCAGCGACTTTATATCCTCTATATCGTCACTTGAAAATTCCATATATGAATTCACCGGATCGGACTCATTTTCATCGTCGTACCAGTCCTCGCACATGCAGAAAAACTTGTCCAGAATATCCTCCAGCGGATACTGTGATATTTCCGCATCGGAGGGATCGTTTTCATCATATTCCGGTTCCTGCTCGAACATAAGCGAAGTGACATAAATCGGTTTTTCGATATCGTCCATACTAATCATTACCATATCCGGGTGGCTGTCGGTATCAATATAGTACCTTTTGCCCTCATAGTTAAGCTTCATAAACCTGCATTCAAGCTCTCCGGTTCCTTTCTCCCATCCATCGAGAGCTTTCAGCTTTTCGGCAAGTTCTTTATCGGTAACTTCACTCAGAGAAAGACCGGAGCTGACATTTTTGCTGATGGTTTTGTAGATATCCGGCTCTACAGGGATGTATTCATCTGAATTATTATATTTTTCGGGATGATAAATTCTGATATTCTTCATTTGTATTCTCCTCATAAGGTTTTCTCCGGCCAGAAGCGTGACCGGAGGAAAATGTTTTATTCAGTTTTCATCGCTTTAACCGATTATCATTCACTTACATTTACAGTAAATTCCTTTACTGCGGAATTGCCAGTAGAATCCTTAACGGTTATGCGGACACAGAGTGTTCCGGCAGCTATAGGTTTGAAGGAAGCGGTAGCAAGCGTAGTATCAGCTGTACCGATTGTTCTCCACTTCGTATTTCCGCTTCTTCTGTATTCATAGGTGTAGGTATAGCTTCCTGTTCCGCCCTCGGCTGAACCGGTCATATAAACCCTGTCACCAAACTCGATCAGCTCGGTTACTGTGGAATTGCTGATTATCTCCTCGCCGGGTTCAGGCTGCCTTACTGTGATTTCAAATATCTTTTCGGCTGTCTTATCTCTCTCGTCCTTTGCAACGGACTTAACAAAGTACTTTTCCTCATACTTCGGACGGAAGGATGCGTCTGTTGCACTGCCGAATTCGTCACACATTGCAACCCAGTTACGAGCGCCTTCTCTCTTGTAGT
Organism: uncultured Eubacteriales bacterium; assembly: GCA_900315875.1. GTDB lineage: Bacteria > Bacillota > Clostridia > Oscillospirales > Acutalibacteraceae > UBA1213. The sequence goes on from ONAX01000073.1 coordinate 4,805, forward strand.
AGAAAGCATCCATATTCTTTCCGAGAGTATTGGTTGTCTGATCAATAGTGGTTTCAGAGGAATATACAGAGCTGTCAACAGCACGATAAGTTCCCTTGTCTGTCATTTCGTCGGTTGTTCTCAGGCAGATAAAGGTAACATTGTTACTGCCGACCTCTACTGCGCCTATACCGATCTCTTTAGCATAGGAATTCGTTACAACAGCGCTGTAATTGCTGTCGCTGAAAAATGCAGAAACAGCTTCGCTTACGCTGCCGCGCATAACAAATACACCCTCAAAATAGTGCTGGGACGAATAATCCTCATACATTATCGCTTTAAGAGAATAATCATCCTCCATAAGGCTGTATTTGGAAAAATACAGAGGCAGTTCTGCTGCTCTGACCATGGTCTGCTCCATAAGCGCGCTATCCATGTGCAGGGTTACAAGGCCACGTGTTGTACGTTCTGCGTTTATTCCATCAAGCAGCTGCTTTGCCAACGGATATTTCCTTGTAACGTCATTTATCGTTATCTGATATTCGCTGGACATCTGCTCACCTGAAAGCGCAGCATCGGCTGATATCGCTGCCGTAGATACAAATACTCCGACGATCATCATTACCGAAAGAAGTATACTGAGCGATCGCTTCATAATACTGGTTTTCATGCTGATCCGACCTTTCAAAAAATTATTACGTTCATTTTAGCACAAATTCTCCTCATTTTTAATAATTTTATATTAAAATGTACAATGTATTTATACATTATTAACAGTTTATTAAAACAAAGAAACATGCACTGCTTTTCTCTGATGTTTTTTCCTAAGCTGACAAAAAGAAAGAAGCACCGCCATTTCTGACGATGCTCCTGTTGATTCTCGTTTATTCTGTTACCGTGACATCAAAGTTTTCGCTTACCATTCCACCCGCGCTGTCCTTGGTAACTACCTTCACAATATAGTCAACGGCATTTCTGAGTTTTATGCCGGCTTTTGTACTTTCGGTGTAGTCACCAATCTGCGACCAATTCCTGGCTCCTGCCTGCTTATAGAAGTAGCCGTAGGTATACGGTGCTGTACCGCCTGTCGCAGAACCAGTTATTATCAGTCTGTTCCCTACCGTCAGTGTGGCAGCGCTGATTGAAGCCGCGCTTACTATTCCGGTATCGTTATAATTATCGTCTACGGACAATGCATAAACCCGGCTGACGATTTCGTTTTTGTCATTGATTGCGTCGATCTTGACGTTGAATTCTCCCTCTGATTTCGGAGTAAAAGCTACGGTTTTTTGTGTCCCGAATTCAGTACCGAGAACCGTCCATGCACGGGCTGTTGTGCGCTTATAGTAATATGCATATCTGCATGTGCTGTCACTTGCAGCACCGTAGAAGAACACCCTGACTTCTGACTTTGTTCCTGTAGTACTTATGGTACTGTTATTTTCAAATGCAGCGGATTTTCCGTCTGATACATTAACCTTAAAGGTTTTGTCTGCAACATTTCCCTTGCTATCCTTTACGCTTATGCGGATATCAAAGTCTCCGATCGAAAGGGTCACTACAGCAAGCGTGTCTGTTCCGTATTCGGTACCAAGAGTTTTCCAGTACTTTGCAGTTGTCTTTTTATAATAATAGGCGTATGTGTATTCTCCGCTGCCTCCGCTTGCTGCGCCGAACATGCGTGTTCTCGTTCCTGTTGTTACGTAGCTGCTGTTTATGGAGCATTCATTTACAAGCTCCGTCTCCGGCTGCTCCTCGCCTTCTTCAACCGTTACGCTGATTGATTTGCTGATTTTTACTCCCTCGTCCTCAGCGTCTATAATCATTCTCAGTGTCATATTAGAGCCTGTCTTGGCAGGAGTAAATACATTAGGCTCAACTTCATCAATACAAAGCTTTTTGATATTGAGCACAGATGTATTGAGATATCCGGGTTTGATAGTCACCTGATATCCGAGGCCCTGAACCTCATGGACATCAAAATTCACCACCGTGCGCTTGCCAACCTGTGTAGTCAGCGTCACAGGAGGATCCTGCAGATCCATATTTTTACCGAGTGTTCTTGTGACCTGCTCCACCTCTTTTTCTGCGGAATAAACAGAGCTGTTAACAGCTCCGTATGTTCCCTTCTGTGTCATTTCGTCGGTTGTTCTGAGGCAGACAAATGTCACACCATTAGTTCCCACTGATACAGCACCGATACCGATCTCTTTTACATAGCTGCTGAGCACGGTGTTTTTGTACATAGGATCATCAAAAAAAGCTGCGACCGCCTCGCTTACAGTACCGCGAACGATAAATACACCCTCGGAGTAATGACAGGATGCATAGTCATCGTACTCAAGTGACCGAAGAGAATAATCATCCTCCATGAGACTGTATTTTGAAAAATACATAGGCAGCTCTGCTGCTCTGACCATAGCCTGCTCCAAAAGTGAGCTATCCATTCTGAGCGAAGCAAGTCCCCTGGATGAACGTCCGGTGTTTATCCCGTCAAGCAGTTGCTTTGCCATGGGATATTTTCTCGTTACGTCGTTGATGGTAATCTCATAAACACTGGCGTTCTGTTCATCAGTAAGGGCAGCATCAGCTGTAACTGCCGCAGGTGAAGCAAACACCCCGACGAGCATTACTACCGAAACAAATATTCCCAGTATCCGTTTGCCGAAAAAGTTTTTCACATCCATCAGACCTTTCTTTTTCCGGGCACTGAACGCACCCTTTCTCCGTTATGCTTTGTTTCATCTTAACATATTTTTTAATATAATACAACAACAATCGAGCATATTTGCGTGATAATCTCACAACTATACAACACAGGAGAACCGCCTGAAACAGCAGTTCTCCTGATCAGTTTTGTTTATTCTGTTACAGTTACACCAAAGTTTTCGCTTACCATTCCACCCGCATGTCAAGAGTGTTCGGCAGATGAGGTCACTCAGCCGTGATCGTCACATCAAAATTCTTGCTTACCATAGCGCCGGTCGAATCCTTGACGCAGACCTTTATGATATAGTCGCCCTCATTTCTGAGCTTGATGCTTGCTGTCTTGGCGTCGGTAAACTCTTCTCCGATTGCCTTCCAGTTTTTCGCTGCAGCCTTTTTATAGTAGTATGCGTACTTGTACGGCGCTGTGCCGCGCGTTGCAGCACCAGTGATCGTAATTCTGCTGTCAACAGGTGCGATTTCCGTATCAATACTGGATCTGTTCTTCATCGATGTCTCTATCGCATAATCATTGCTGATCGATACTGCGAACTGGCGGCTGACGATTTCACCATTTTCGTCAATTATATCAACCTTTACGTTGAACTCTCCCTCTGTCTTCGGAGTGAACTGAGCCATATTCGTATCAGAGAATTCTGTTCCGATAATGTACCACTGTTTAGCAGTTGTTCTCTTATAGTAGAATGCGTACTTGTACGTGCCTGTTCCTTCGGCAACACCTGTGAGCTTTATCTTCGTTCCCGGCTTTGCACCTGTCACGTTGATAGTAGAGTTATTCTTGAAAGCTGTCGATTTGCCGTCGACTACGCTGACTGTGAATGTCTTTTCTGCGGTATTTCCTTTAGAATCCTTTGCGGTTATCTTTATGTCAAAATCTCCAAGAGCAACCGGAGTGAAGAATACTACAGTAGCCTCTGTGTCCTCTGTTCCTATCGTTTTCCAAAGCTTTGCACTGGTTCGCTTGTAGCTGTATGTGTATGTATAGCTGCCG
>ONAX01000076.1 GCA_900315875.1 uncultured Eubacteriales bacterium
ATTGTGCTATAATATTGCTATCCCCTGTTGTACATAGGAGTGAACGTGATATGGCTGTTTACATTGTATCCCTAAATCATCATCAGGCAGACAGTAATAGCCATGCCTGCGCGGGAATACTGCTGCGATATGTAGAAAGCGGCGTCTATCTGAGCAGGTATGTGAAGCAATACAAGCAATAAAGGGGGAATCAATCATGGAACTGCGCTTACTGGAATACTTCCTGACGGTCGTTCGTGAGGAAAACATCTCAAGAGCCGCCGAGGTTCTGCACGTCACCCAGCCGACACTCAGCCGTCAGATGAAGGAGCTTGAGGATGAGCTGCACACCACACTATTCATCCGGGGCAAACGGCTCACGCTGACCGATTCCGGCGTGATGCTCCGCAGACGTGCCGAGGAAGTCGTTTCGCTGATGAAGAAGATCGACAGCGACTTTCAGGAACAGGAAGAAATCAGCGGCGTGATCTCGGTTGGAAGCGGAGGGCTGAAAGCCGCTGAGGTGCTGCCCGAACTGATTGCACATTTCCGGGAGCGTTATCCTCTGGTCAGCTTTGATATTCTCACAGGAACGGCTGACCGTGTCAAGGAAAAGCTCGAACACGGACTGCTTGACTTCGGAATCCTGCTAGAGCCGGTGGATATTGAGAAGTTTGATTACATCCGGCTGCCCGTCAAGGAAACGTGGGGCGTTCTGATGCCTGCGAATCATCCGTTTGCAAAGGAAAAAGCCATCACACGAAAACAGCTTAAAACACTGCCCCTGGTTGTGACGAGCCGAAACGCCCTGAAAAGTGAGATAGAAGAATGGCTCAGATGCTCTGTATCGGAACTGGATATTGTAGCGACCACAAACCTCATCAACAATGCTGCTCCTCTTGCAGAGCGCGGCATCGCCTGTGTGCTGACGATAGAAGGTGCTGTCGATCTGTTCGATCCTGCAAAACTGACATTCCGTCCGCTGACGCCGGAGCTTTCATTTACATCGGTGCTTGCGTGGAAAAAGCTCAGTCCCTATTCTGGTGCGGCAGGTAAATTTCTGGAATATATCAAAAGTATACACTCTAAGCATACAGATGTATAAGATATAAGCATTTTACATATCAAGAAAACTATGCTATAATGAGTACAGGACATAAAACCTGTACTCATTTTGTTTTGTGGGGGTGATAGCATGAAAGTAACGAATACAAGCGTTACTGACAAGGAAATGACGGAGGTATTATACCAGGCAGGTCTGAACGAGAAGCAGATCAAGACTTTTCCTTCCAACTGCTATGCCGAAAAGGTTCGTATCCTGCGGAATGCAAGGCATTCACTCCTTGATTCTATCCACAAACAACAGACGCTGCTCGACAAACTCGATTATGTGCTTTGGTGTACGGAGCACCAGGAAAGTGAGGGTGAAGTATGAAGAAATTCATGGTATTACTGACCGGTATTGCTGTTTTAGGCTTTACATCATGCGGGACGGTTCCGGAACGTACCGAAAATCCAGTTCAGACGCCGATGCATGCTTCAGCACTCTCCGCCTCGGCAGCGGATGAAACCGTTGATGCAGAGAATATTTATTCTGTACAGGACATCCGGAATTTGCAGGACTTTCTTCTGGGAAAACCAGTCGAAAAGCCCTTGAACGGAAAGCCCTATGATCTGAATCATGACGGATGCTGGGATGTGTTTGACCTCGGTCTGATGAAGCAAAAGATTCAAGCAAAACCTGCAAGCGATATGCTCGTCGTTTACTTCTCCCGCACGGGTAACACTGAAAAAATTGCGCAGTATCTCATTGATTTGACCGATGCGGACAGCTATGTGATCGAAGCGGCAGTCCCCTATTCCGATGAGGATATCCAATATCAGACAGATTGCCGTGCCAACAGAGAGCAGAATGACAAAACGGTCAGACCAGAAATCGCAGACCCGATCGCTTCCCTCGACGGCTATGATACGATCTTTCTCGGCTATCCGATCTGGTGGGGACAGGAACCCCGCATTATCGACACATTCCTGGAAAGCTATGACTTCTCGGATAAGACGGTCATTCCGTTCTGCACATCCGGCAGCAGCGGTATTGCCACAAGTGAGAAGAACATCGCAGACCTTGTGCCGATCGGCAATCAGCTTGCAGGCAGACGTTTCCCCGCAAGTGCGACAAAGAATGATGTGAAGGAGTGGGTGGATACGATACCGCTGAACAAAGAAACAGCCGAAACCAGACTGCTTCTCTCCGTGAACGGTCAGGAACTGACTGCTTCATTCTCCGACAGCACCGCTGCAAAGGAGCTTACCGAAAAAGCCTTAAAGCTTAAAGCAATCTGCAGAAAATACAATGTTCCGCTAATAGTGAATGATGATGTCCGCGCAGCAATAGACAGCAGCGCAGACGGAGTTCATGTCGGTGCTGACGATATGGATGTTGCAAAAATCCGAAAGCTCGCCGGAGATAATTTCATTATCGGTGCTACAGCAAAAACTGTTGAGCAGGCAAAAAATGCACAGGCACAGGGAGCGGATTATCTCGGCTGCGGAGCGCTGTTTGCCTCATCAACGAAGCAAAGTGCAAAGCCGATGACACCGGATACTCTGAAACAAATCACTTCAACCGTTACAATTCCTGTTGTTGCCATAGGCGGTCTGACCTATGATAACATTGATATCATAAGCGGCTGCGGCGTTTCCGGTGCGGCGGTTGTATCGGCTGTTTTTGCGCAGGATGATGTCAAGAACGCCGCAGAGATGCTGAAGGAAAAAATCAAAAAATTAATATAACTACAAAGTTTTCGCTCAAGCCAGCGTGACGCTGGACCCTATTTCGCGTTACAGCTTTTTTGAATTCGAAACTTCTTAACTCGCGGTCGGCAGTTAGTAACAAGCGCGGCTTTATAGTAATGTCATGAAAGGATTTACACCGCGAACACGTGCTGCCAGCGTCACACTGACAGAATTTCCTCCGGGTATTCTGAGAATTAATTCAATAACAAGCGGCATATCGGGGACACCACTTTATGTCGCTATATAAAAGTAATGCTTTTTTAGAGAAAGGAGTAATCTGATGAAAACAGCATTATCAATCGCAGGCAGCGATTCCTGCGGAGGCGCCGGTATTCAAGCAGATATCAAGACGATCACCCTGAACGGTGTTTACGCGATGAGTGCTATTACAGCACTGACAGCACAGAACACAACGGGGGTACGTGCCGTTTACGAGGTTTCGCCGGAATTTCTCGGGCACCAGATCGACGCAGTTTTTGAAGATATCAGACCGGATGCAGTAAAAATCGGAATGGTATCATCTACGGCGCTTATTGAAACAATTGCCGAAAGACTGACCTACTACAAAGCAGAGAATATCGTCGTTGATCCCGTAATGGTTGCAACCAGCGGAGCAAGGCTAATAGCAGAGGACGCGGTGCTTTCGCTCAAAGAAAAGCTTCTGCCAATTGCAAAGGTTATCACGCCAAACATCCCAGAAGCAGAAGTACTTGCAGATATGAAAATAACCGACCGCGACAGCATGGCACGAGCTGCTGAAATTATAGACAGACGATACAATGCCGCTGTCCTGGTAAAGGGCGGGCACAGCATCAGCGACGCTACAGATATTCTGTGCAGAGACGGTATGTTTACAACCTTTGAAGGCAAACGTATCGACAATCCTAATACACACGGAACCGGCTGTACGCTGTCTTCTGCAATAGCAGCAAACCTTGCAAAGGGCTATAGTACAGAGGAAGCAGTCAGAAAAGCAAAGGAATATATTTCCGGAGCACTCTCAGCAATGCTGGATCTCGGAAAAGGCTCAGGTCCTATGGATCACGGGTTTGATTATAACGGTCAGTTCAGAAACTAATTTATGCTTGAAAGGAAAATTATCATGAGAAACTACAAAACACAGATGGAAGCCGCAAAAAAAGGAATCATTACACCCGAAATGAAAATTGTAGCCGAAAAAGAATACACCACCCCCGAAAAGGTGATGGAGTCTGTTGCAAAGGGCGAGGTCGCAATTCCCTGCAATATAAACCACACTTCTATATCCCCGGAGGGCATCGGCGCAGGAATGAGAACGAAAATAAATGTCAATCTCGGTATTTCGGGCGACTGCAAAAACTATGATGTAGAGATGCAGAAGGTTGATATGGCTCTTAAATTCGGCGCAGAGGCAATAATGGATCTGAGCAATTACGGCAAAACCAATACATTCCGTCGTGAGCTGATTGCAAAATCACCCGCAATGATCGGCACCGTTCCTATGTATGACGCAATCGGCTATCTTGAAAAGGATCTGCTCGAAATCACCCCGGAGGATTTTCTCAGAGTTGTCCGTGCGCATGCCGAAGAGGGCGTTGACTTCATGACCATTCATGCAGGAATCAACCGCAGAGCAGTTGAAGCTTTTATGCGCGACAAGAGAAAGATGAACATTGTTTCCCGCGGCGGTTCGCTGCTGTTTGCATGGATGATGATGACGGGAAATGAAAATCCCTTCTATGAATACTATGACAAGGTACTGGATATTCTTGAGGAATTCGACGTAACAATTAGCCTCGGCGACGCGCTGCGTCCCGGCTGCATTGACGACGCAACAGACGCAGGTCAGATATCCGAGCTTATCGAGCTCGGCGCTCTCACCGAAAGAGCATGGGAAAGAAACGTGCAGGTAATGGTAGAAGGCCCGGGACATATGGCTATGAATGAAATAGAAGCAAATATGAAGCTCCAGAAGCGCATTTGCCACAACGCACCGTTCTATGTTCTCGGTCCGCTGGTAACCGATATTTTCCCGGGCTACGATCATATCACATCCGCTATCGGCGGAGCTATTGCTGCAGCAAGCGGCGCAGACTTCCTGTGCTATGTAACACCTGCGGAGCATCTCAGACTTCCTGACCTTGACGATGTCAAAGAGGGCATAATCGCAAGCCGTATTGCCGCACATGCTGCTGATATTGCCAAGGGTGTACCCCACGCAAGAGATAAGGACAACCAGATGGCAGAAGCACGCCACAAGGTTGACTGGGAGGAAATGTTCAAGGTTGCCGTTGATCCCGAAAAGGCAAGAGCATACTTTGAAAGCACGCCTCCGGCAGACAGGCACACCTGTTCTATGTGCGGAAAGATGTGCGCAGTACGCACGACAAATATGATTCTTGAGGGCAAGAAGGTAGAATTCTGTACCGAGAAATAATCCCTGAGATAGTGCAAGGCTTAGCACCTCTTTTCATAATAGAATTTTTATCCCATTCTTTTTTCAAACCTGAACATGCCATCCGGAAACTGCTCATCAATCTGTTCCGACATTTCGGGATCCCTGGGATCCGGGTGATGGCTGTTATAGAATTCCACAATATGAAATCCGCAGCGGTTGACATAAAAATGAATATTACGCTTTTCAAAATAGGGTGTGACAGTTTCCCAGAGCTTAACCTCGGGATGAAGCTTTTCCACCTCGCACCATGCGGCATACCCTATTCCCCTGCTGTGTACACGAGTAGATACAAACAGGATATCGAGGTCACCATTTTCACCTTCCACCCTGAGTATCACACCACCGACATTCTGACCGTCACACACAATGCGGTAGGCTTCACCGCTGTCGATCGACTGCTCAATGGTCTCGCGTGAAATAATCTGTCCGTCCTCTTCGAAATGATCGTCCCGTCTGCCGAATTCTTCAAGTGCGCCGTAATTAAACGCCTCCTGATTATCAAGAATAAACTGCTCTCTGTCAGATTCCGAAAGCCTGACAAGCTTTATTTCAGCCAAATATATCTCAGCACCTTTCCTGACTATTTGCCGTTTATCGGCAAACATCGTCTATAATACTACACTTTCATTAGTACATCACAACAGAGATTGTCAATCGTCCATAGTTGCCAGTCTGATCAGCTCTCTGATATGAATATCAACACTATCCATACAAGGCAGAACGCAATTATCATCATTCAGCAATAATGGTAATTCAGTGCATCCGAGAATAACTGCCTCGATACCACTTTCGATACGCATCTTATCAATAATTTCATTAAACTCTCGCAATGTGGTATCCTTTACGATACCAAGTTCAAGCTCCTCGAGAATTCTTTTTGCAACCAGCTCCCTGTCCTCCCTGCATGGAACAACTACCTCTGTTCCTGAGCCGACAAGATCTTTTTTCATATAATTCTTTTTCATTGTAAAAATTGTTCCCAGCAGACCTACCTTTTTATAGTTTCTGCGTAATGCCTCATCACGCACTGCCCTTGGGATACTGATAAGCGATACATTCGTTTCCTTTTCAATTTCATCGAACACAATATGCATTGTTCCTGCGGTCAGTGCAATAACTTCTGAACCGGATGACTTCAATAAGCTGACTTTTTCAGAAATATACTTTGTGAGTTCAGCATAATTACCGGATGACACATAATCCCATGCCCTTCTGAAATTCACACTCTCAATTGCTATATCAGGCATAGCTTTTGAACCCGTCATACTGTCAATCCTTGAATTCAGCTCCTTATAGTACATCAGCGTGGATTCAGGTCCTGTTCCGCCAACAAGGCCGATTTTTTTCATAATTATACTCCTTCATTATTTCAAAATCTGAGACTAAGTAAGATATGATAATTTTAGCATACATTCTTTGATTATACAACTATTTAAAATAATAAACAGAGAATAATTGTACCTGTGTTTATTATGCTTGTATTTATGTCTGCATAGATTTATAATATTCTTAAACAAACATAAGCAGATGATATAGGAGTATAAGCAATGAAATTTCTTTTTGCATCCGACTCCTTCAAGGGCAGTCTTACAAGCGAACAAACAATAGAATTACTGACAAAAGCAGCAAGGGAAGTTTTCCCGGGCTGCGAATGCTGCGGCATACCTGTTGCTGACGGCGGCGAGGGCACCGTGAATGCTGTCGTTTCAGCAACCGGCGGAAAAAACGTAACGGCAGATGTACATGACCCGCTGATGAATATTATCCGCGCTGACTACGGGCTTTTTGACGGCAACAAAGCTATCATCGAAATGTCAGCGGCTTCCGGTCTGCCGCTCGTGCCGGAAAGTCTCAGGAATCCGATGAACACCACCACCTTCGGAACCGGCGAGCTGATTCTGAATGCACTTGATCGCGGATGCCGGGATATTTCAATAGCAATCGGCGGTTCCGCCACTAACGACGGCGGCATAGGCTGCATGAGCGCGCTTGGGGTACGGTTTCTTTCGGCAGACGGCAGTGAGCTTTCAGGCTTCGGGAGGGAGCTTGCTGATATTGCAGTTATCGACACAAGCGGACTTGACCCACGTCTGAGGGATTGCAGAATCACCGTAATGTGTGATGTGAAAAATCCTCTTTGCGGCAGAAACGGAGCGACCCACACATTTGCAAGGCAAAAGGGCGCTACAACCGAAATCATAGACATTCTTGAAAATGGCATGTGCAATTACCGTGATGTAATCAGCTCGCAGTATGGCATTGACTGTGACAAGACCGAAGGCGCAGGAGCTGCCGGAGGTCTGGGGGCTGCTTTAAACGTCTTTATCGGAGGGAAAATGCAGTCAGGAATTGAAACTGTACTGACGCTGATCGGCTTTGATGACAGACTGAAAAACGTAGATCTGGTTATCACCGGCGAAGGCTGCACCGACAGTCAGAGTATCTGCGGAAAGGTCATGGCGGGCGTTGGAACACATGCAAAGAAGATGGGTATTCCCTGTGTCGGCCTTTCAGGTTCGCTCGGCGACGGTGCAGAAATGATCTTTGATTACGGTATCTCTTCTCTGCAGTGCATTGTTGACCGTCCGATGACGCTTACATATGCCATGGAAAATGCAAGGCAGCTGTATTATAGTGCAGCGGTACGGTTATTCAGAATGGTCAAACTCGGGGTAAACAAATAATCATAAAACAATTAATTTACCCTTATACGTGAGAAAAAAACTGATAGCATTGACAAACAAAAAGACAAAATCTGCGTTCCGTCATATAAAGAATTTCACTGCTTTAATGCTGTGTCTTATGCTAATTACAGCACTCCTCCCCTTTTCCGTTTTCGCTAAAAACGATAAAAACAGCAAAGTTGTGCGCGTAGGCTGGTTCGATTCAACTTATAACATAATGGACGCATCCGGCAGAAGATCGGGATACTGCTATGAATATGAGCGCAAGATTGCCGCATATACGGACTGGGAATACGAGTATGTTGATGGTAGCTGGGTCAAGCTTCTGCAGATGCTCGAAAATAACGAAACAGATATGCCGGGCGGCGCAACCTTTACCGAGGAACGGGCGGATAAAATACTGTTCCCTTCCTATGCTATGGGGACACAGTCATATTGCAGATGATCTGAGCCGTCGCGTCTACGTTGATGCACTGACTTCCGTCCGGAACAAAGGCGGTTATAAAGACTACATAGGAATGCTTCAGGAACTTCTTGACAGCGGTAAGGTCACTGAGTTTGCAGTTTGCATGTTTGACTGTGACGATCTGAAATATATCAACGAAAAGGCAGAAAATGACTGGCAGCATGTAAATGTATCTCTCGGTATGGCTGAGTATGATGTACAAACCGACAGCTCTCCTGAGGACACCGCTCAGCGTGCTGACGAAAGAATGTACGAAAACAAACGCAGGAGAAAGGCCGGACGTGGTGTTCGTTAGTCAAATCACATATTAGTTTGCGCATTAAACGCAGCCCATTATTTCAGTATATAATTAATGACCTCATACTGCAATCAAGCGGTACGAGGTCATTTATTTTGTTCCGGTTTATTTATTATATTATCGCTTAACTATATTTTTACGAATATGCTCCAGCCTGTTCAGTGCTTCATTGAGCGTGTCGTTTTTCTTTGCAAAATGAAGTCTGATAAGATGATTTACATCCTCTCTGAAAAAGCTCGAACCGGGCACAGCACCTACACCGACATCCCTTGCAAGCACTTCGCAGAATTCGAGGTCGCTTTTATAACCGAACTCTGAAATATCAAGCAGTATATAATATGCACCCTGCGGAACTGTGTGAACTATGCCTATATCGTCCAGTCCCTTAAGGAAAAGGTCGCGTTTTTCAGTGTATTTTGCCTGCAAGTCTTTATAATAATCATCGCCAAAACGCAGACCTGTTACGGCAGCCTCCTGCAAGGGTGCTGCTGCACCAACGGTCAGGAAGTCGTGTACCTTTTTTGCGACATCAATGATATCAGGCGGGGCGATAATATAACCAAGTCTCCATCCCGTGATGGAATATGTCTTTGACAACGAAGAGCAGGATATCGTCCTCTCCCACATACCGGGAAGGGATGCAAAATATGTATGCTTATTCGGCTCATACACGATATGCTCATATACCTCGTCAGTAATGACAAATGTATCGTATTTTTGCGCAAGGTCGGCAATCGTTTTCAACTCGTCGTATGTAAATACCTTACCGCAGGGGTTTGACGGATTACAAAGTATCAGAGCCTTGGGATTCTGTCTGAAAGCAGCCTCAAGCTCATCAACATTAAAATTGAACTCCGGCGGATAAAGCGGTACATAAATAGGTTCTGCTCCCGAAAGGATAGTATCTGCGCCGTAATTTTCATAGAAGGGAGAAAATACAATAACCTTGTCGCCCGGATTTGTTACTGTCATCATTGCAGCCATCATCGCTTCGGTGCTGCCGCAGGTAACAACGATTTCTCCGTTGGGATCGATTTTTCTTCCCATAAGACGCGACTGCTTTTCAGCAAGCGCCTCACGAAAATTCTGTGCACCCCATGTTATGGAATACTGATGGAAATCCTCATTTGCGACCTGCGCCAGCCTGTCGAGAAGCTCGCGCGGCGGTTCGAAATCAGGGAATCCCTGCGACAAATTAACCGCACCGTATTGATTGGAAATTCTGGTCATACGGCGTATGACAGAATCGGTAAAGTTTTCTGTTCTTTTGGAAAGTGTGGGCATTTTATCCTCCTTGTCAAAGTGTTAATATCATTATGTTACATAATCCACTGCCTTGCGGAGGGATTGAATAAGGGGATTTTGCACTCTGCAAAGTGCGACCAAAGGCGCCGCCTTTAGAATCCGCAAGCCTTTGAAAAGGCTTGATCGATACTTTTTGCTTTATTAACTCATTATAGCAATATCAGATGTTATAATCAAGAGTACGCTCGTCGATAACTCTCCTTGACTTATGCTCAGAACGTGTGTCAAGTCCTCCGTCAGGATGCACGATAACTCTGGCAGGCTTAACGCCGATTCTTGCTTTGAGTGCAGCCGAAATCTGTGCAGCAACCTCTTCATCGGTATGAGTATTGTCGGCAGACTTTTCTATTTCTACGGCATATTTGTTCGTGAAATCCTTTTCAAAGATACGGATCAGGTATTCGCCGGTAATGCCGGTCTGCTCGCGGACAACTGCTTCAATATCACTCGGGAATACATTAACAGCGGAAACAATGAACATGTCGTCCTTTCTGCCCTGAATGTGAATTCTTCCGTGGGTTCTTCCGCAGGAGCACTTTGTGTTATCGATCCAGCCTATATCGCCTGTGCGGAAACGGATAAGCGGACGTGCGTGCTTTCTGAGTGTTGTGAATACAAGCTCACCTACCTGACCGGGCTCGAGCACTTCACCGGTATGGATATCAACAGTTTCGACAAGAATATGGTTTTCAGCAATATGAAGACCGTCCTTAGCTTCGCACATTGCGGCGCATGCTCCGAAAATATCGGAAAGACCGTAGAAATCGTAAACCTCTGCGCCCCAGATATCCTCAATAGCCTTTCTTGTTGCAGCGATAGAGCCGCCAAGCTCACCTGCAACGATTATCTTCTTGATATTCAGATCCTTCTTCGGGTCAATGCCGCTTTTGAGTGCTTTTTCACCAAGCTGCCATGCGTAGGACGGTGAAGTCCAGATAACTGTCGGCTGGTAGGTTTTCAGCACGAAAAGAAGTCTTTCGCTCGGCAGTGTACCTCCCCAGATGCACAGTGCACCGAGATTCTGTGCGCCGATTACATCAGGACCGCCGACATACAGCGAGAAATTCAGAGCATGCACATAACGGTCATTCGGACGCATGCCGACCTGCCAGAACCAGCGGCTTTCCGTTTCCTGGAATTCGTCGAAATCCTTTTTTGTGAACGGGCTCATGGTTGGAACACCTGTTGAGCCTGAGGATGTTGAAATGAAAACAACATCCTCCTCAGGAACGGCTGCAAGCTCACCCAGAAAAGATCCTACGCCCTGTGTATCACGCTGTGTTTTCTTGTTTATAAAGGGGAATTTCTGAATATCCTTCAGTGTCTTGATATCCTCAGGCTTTACGCCTGCCTCGTCAAACGAACGCTTGTAGTAGGGTGCATTGTCGTATGCAAACTTTACTATTTCCTTCAGATCCTCAAGCTGTCTTTTCTCAAGTTCTTCACGAGGAAGGGTTTCAAGCTCCTCGTCCCAGTATTTATTATTAATATCTCTGCTCATCGTAATTACTCCTTTTTTACTTAAAATTCCTGTCAATAAAATCCCACTTTGCATCACGGGAAGATTCAATTATTTCTATATCATCGTCTGTCAGATGCCTGAAACGGCTCTGTTTCAGAAGATAATCCTTAACGCTCGTAAACTCCTTTGGTCTGTGGTTCAGGGTAAAGCTGCCGTTTTCATATTCGGCAAGATACCAAAGTCCACAGTCAACGACCTCTTTCGCCGCCTCAACGGTTTCATCGGTCTTTATTCCCCAGCCTGTCGGGCAGGGAGCGAGCACATGAATATATTTTGTGCCCTTGATACTTGCTGCCTTCTCCACCTTACGCATGAAATCATTGATATATCCCACGCTTGCCGTTGCTGCATAGGGAATTCCATGTGCAGCAACAATCTCAAACATATTCTTTTTCTGTTTAAGATTGCCGTGGATATTCTTTCCTGCAGGCGTGGTAGTTGTTCTGGCTCCGAAGGGCGTCAGGGAGCTTTTCTGAATGCCGGTGTTCATGTAGGCTTCGTTGTCATAACAGATATAAAGAATGTCGTCATTCCTGTCTATCGCACCTGACAGCGCCTGCAGACCAATATCCGCCGTGCCGCCGTCACCGGCAAAGCCTACGGCATGGAAATCCGTTATTCCCTGAGCACGAAGTCCGGCTTCAACGCCTGTCAGCATTGATGCTGTACCGGCAAATGTGGATATTATGGCATTGTTGCCAAAGCAAAGCTGAGGAAAATTAAAACCTACTGCCGACATACAGCCTGCCGGAATAACTGCAATCGTCCTTTCACCAAGCACCTTCAGAGCAATCCTGACTGCAAGGCTTCCGCCGCAGCCGGCACATGCCTTATGCCCGTAGAAAAATTCAGTTTCATTCAGGGTTTTAGCATTAACTGCCACCGTGTCCACCTCCTATGCCAAGAAATCTGACTGCCGGTTTATTTTCTGCAATTTCTCTGAAAATGCTCTCTATTTCCTCTTCGGAAATATTTTTACCTCCAAGACCTCCTATATAACCGGATGTCGGAACATTGATTCCTGCCTTATGCAGTGCGGAATTAACGTTTGTATATACAGTACCCTCATTTCCGAAAGAGATATCCTTTTCGAGAACTGCAACAGCCTCTGCATTTCTTACAGCCTCTGCTATTTCTTCGTTCGGGAACGGTCGCAGATAGCGAAGCCGCAGAAGTCCGACCTTTCTGCCCTTTTCCCTGAGCCTGTCAACGACCTCGCGGACAAGTCCGGAAATACTGCCGAGGGTTATCAGTATGTAATCGGCGTCCTCTGTACGGTAGCTTTCGGTAAGTCCCGTATAATGTCTGCCGAAGATCTTTTCAAAGCGTTTTTCAGCTTCCTTTACAACATATCTTACATTAAGCAGACCTGAATGCTCCTTGTACTTAAAATAGGTATTGCTGTCCGGACCTGCGGAGAAACCAAGGTTTTTCGGTTCGTCAAACGACATTTTATTCTTGGTTTTATACGGAGGCAGGAATTCGTCCGCCTGCTCCTGTGTCGGGACA
>ONAX01000079.1 GCA_900315875.1 uncultured Eubacteriales bacterium
TGGATCTGTACCATTTTCAATTGCCCTTTTTGCTGATGAACCGATGTCATGAAGATAATCATTATTTACTGCAAATTCCAGAATCTGCGAAAGCTCTGCTTCACATGACGATACAAGAGACGATGCCGCTTGCAGAAATGCTTCGTATGCTTCAAGAAAAGCAAGCCTTTTCTTTGCTCTTTCCGCAAAATACAATCCGCCTAACGCACCGCATACGACAAGCAGCAACCCGCCGGCTATCTTAAGCGCATGCATTCGCGCTTACCCCGGAAAGGGGCCTTATTTCTCTTATTACTCCCGGGTTATCTGCACCGGAGAGAATAACAGCCCATTTAAACGCATTTGTAGCCAGAAGCCTTTCGGTCTGCTCGCGCTGAATAAGCTCCTGATAGCTTCCGGCATGTATGGAAGCAACAAGGTATGCTCCGGCATTAGCACCTGCAGCTATTGCTCTGCAGTCGCTTTCATCTCCGATTTCATCACAGACTATGACTTGAGGCGATAAGGCGCGTATTGCCTGAATGATACCTTCGCTTTTCGGATATCCTGCAAGTACATCGCAAAGACCGAGTCCATCGTTTCCTACAGCACCGGAAAGCTCAAATCTTTCGTCTACCACGCTGACTCTAAGAGGGGGATTATGTTCTCCGACCGAAAGAGAATATGCCAGATCACGCAGTATTGTTGTTTTGCCGGAACACGGTGCTCCGGCAATCAATATTCCACCGGTAAATGGAATAAGTGCTTTTATTACCGGCTTTGCTGCACCTTGTACACTCCTGGCAATTCTGATATTGAGAGATGTTATATCTGTTATTCCGGAGATTTCTCCGTTTTTTACTAATGCAGTACCACAAAGTCCTACACGGCAGCCGTTATCTGTAACGAATCCGTTTTTTATCTGGTTATGTCTGCTGTATACAGAATATCCGCACAGTCTGCGAAAGGTTTCGCATATATGATGTTTTGTGCATATAATCGCTCTGTCGGGTGAATATACAGCTTCTCCTGAGGATGTAACGAACAACGTCATACTACCGCAGGACAGGCTCAGCGGGCGCCCAAGACGAAGTCTTATTTCCTGTACAAATGGCTTCTTTGCAGCCGGAACAGATTTCAGTACAGTGCTTAATTGCGGCATCAGCATGGATGCTGCATCGTCAAAGCTTTTTATTTCGTTCATAGTTATCCTTCCCTCTTTTAATATCAATTCAATTTTCAGGTATATAAAAATATACGTCCGCTCCTGCGTGATTATTACCTCACGTCAGAAGCGGACATATACTCTCTTTTTACGTCAGTCTGCAACAGCCAACAGCGCCATGCACATTACGCCGATAAAGCCGCCGACAAATAGCCCCATCAGAAACCAAAGCATAGCAAAACCTCCGCCGCATAAATTATTTGTTCCCATACATTATATGCAGCAGGAGGCTGTGTTATGAATTATTCAGCTTTCTTATCGGTTTTTTCAAGCATTTTCAGAACATTTTTGCGCTTTATCATTCGACCTCCGACATAGACAAACTCTTCGGGATCACCTTGTGCAAGTGAGATCAGTTCATCCGGGTCGCTTTCCTCGGCTGCCTGTTCAAGCTGCTTATTCTGTTCCTTTTCTCGAAGCTCGCTTTTGTGCTCTTCCCTATAAGGATCAACAACAATACGTTCAATAGTCTGCCAGTTATTGAATACTACAATATAGACGGAAAGAGCAGGAATAATAAGACAGAACGGAAGCAGGAAAACAAATATACCAAGTATAGGATCGTTTGCAACCCGAATACCTGTAAAGATAATACATGCCATCAGCGCAAGGGAGAGAAGCGTTTTTATATGATTTACAATACCGCCAAGCGCAAGTATAACTGCATTACGTAGTATCTCGGAAATACGAAGATCAACACAGACAAGCATCGTAAGAGCACTGCATTCAAAATTGAAGAAAAACAAGGTGAAAATGATTGTGAAAACAAAGGATACTATTTTCAGCGGACTGTCAAAGCCGGCACGGTAATACTGAAATGTTACATAAAGACCGACGGTAATAACATAAACAAAAAATGAATTAATGAAAAACGGAATGAAATTTGGTTTTATTCCCGCAAAGAAATCTTTGACAGGGTTAAGATCTTCGTCAAGCGTAAGTTTTTTCGCAATATGGAATAGTCCTCCGATAAAAGGTGACATTATCGGAATAATCAGCGCCAGAATCAGAAGATTAATCTCTCCCGCAATACTTGAAACAAAAAACAGCAGTGTTACGGAAACAAGAATTATTCCTGCAAAAATCAGATTTACAAGGGTGAATTTTCCGATGTAATCAAGATATTTATTAAAGAACTCTTTAAGAGAATATTTTCCCTTTTCTTTATCAGACATTTGTACACTTCCTAAATCAGCCAAAATTAAAAAGCTGCGAAAAAGCAGCGGTAAAGATCATATCAATCAGAGACGAAACAGCAGCAAGCAAAAGAAGCCACAGCATTGCCAGAAGATAGTGCCGCATAAATACTCTCGGGTCGTCGGAAACTGCTGTTTTCCGGAACAAGGTCAGGATCTTTGCAGAACAGAGTATTGCCTGTCTTGCTGCACTTGCGATAACAACGGAGCAAAGCATGGCGCCCGGAAGTATCACAAGAGCATTGTATCCGATGCCTGACAGCCCGTACGCACTGTATAGAAACCCCACCGAAAGACCGTAGCCATAGCCCTTGATAAAAGGGACCACAGCAGCGCTTACTACTCCCCAGAGTGACATTCCGGACAGAAATATCATAAGCATAAAAATAAATGCACTCGCAAAGGATGCAGCAAAGGCACCGTGCAGGGTCTGCGTTCTGCCGGCTCTGAAATCAGTCAGAAAAAGCAGATCAAGAGACTGCAGCATTTCGGCATCGGCATTTCTGCCATGAAAAGCACCTGCGGCAACGCCTGCAAAAAGTGATGCAAGCATTGACCACAGAAGCAGGTTTTTTCTGATGTCCGGCAGCCTGAAGCCACGACCGACGAAGCCGCCTGAAAATATGATCTTCTTCACAGTATTAACACTCCATTCAATAACACAGATTTCCCGGGTTTTGATTCAGTCATGTTAATACTTATGAAATCGGATTTATTATATTACATCATATGCTGTAGAATTTTTCAGCATAGCGAACACTGTCCATTGCATCAGCACCATAATGATCCGCGCCAATCATATCAGCATATTCCTGTGTAAGAACAGCTCCTCCGACAATGACGGTTATTGAAGGATCGGTTTCCTTCAGCAGACGAATTGTTTCAGCCATTGACGGCACAGTAGTTGTCATAAGGGCGCTAAGTCCGACAAGACGACAGCCATGCTCAAGAGCACAGTCCCTCACACTTTCCGGTGCAACATCACGGCCGAGATCATAAACGGTAAAGCCGTAGCTTTCCATAAGAACTTTAACAATATTTTTTCCGATATCGTGTATATCACCTTTTACGGTAGCAAGAACAATGGCACGGCTTTTATCGCTCTGCTCCTTCGGAATCCGCAGCTTTACTTCCTCAAACGCAGCAGAAGCAGCATCTGCACTCATCAGCAGCTGCGGAAGATATGCCTTCTTTTGCTCGAAAGCAGTGCCTATTTCATTCAGTGCTGGAATTATATGATCGTTAATTACGGCAAGCGGCTCTGTGCTGTCAAGAAGAGCCGCTGTCAGACGCGCCGCACTTTCCTTCATACCCTTGACGATAGCTGCCCGAAGTGTTTCTTCGGGCGCAGAAGCGGTGGCAGCAGATGTCTGCGAAGCTTCAGAAGCACAGGCATACGAAATATAGTCCGCACAGCCTGTATCAAGCATATTGAGGGCTCGGAAGGAATGATATACATTCATCATTCCGACGGAAAACGGGTTCATTATGGCGCAGTTTAGACCTGAGGTCAATGCACTCGCATAGAAGGTAGATGTAACTATCTCGCGCTGAGGCAGACCAAATGAGATATTCGATACACCAAGGCTTGTTTTGACTCCCATTTCCCTTATTAAGCGTATTGATTCAAGCGTGACTATCGCACCGTCCGGATTGGATGAAACCGTAAGCGCCAGCGGGTCGACGATAATATCACTTTTATCTATACCGTACTGCTCAGCAGTACTTATTATATTTCCGGCAATTTCCGCACGACCCTCGGCGGTTGTCGGTATTCCCTTTTCGTCAATTGTAAGGGCAATAATTCCGCCGCCGTATTTTGCAGCTATAGGGAAAACATGCGACATGCTTTCCTGTGTGCCATTTACTGAATTAATAAGAGGTTTGCCGTTATAAAGTCTGGCGGAAGCTTCAAGAGTTTCAAAATTAGTTGAATCAAGCTGAAGCGGAAGATCGGTTACTGACTGAAGAGAAAAAACGCATTTTTTCATCATTTCCGTTTCATCGATTTCCGGAAGTCCGACATTAACATCAAGAATATGACATCCAGCATCTGTCTGTCGTATACCCTCATTCAGAATATAGTTAATATCGTTGTTTCTCAGCGCTTCCTTCAGCTTTTTCTTTCCCGTCGGGTTTATGCGCTCTCCGATAAGAACAGGATCACGGTCGATAAAAACAGCATGTGTATAGCTTGAAACACATGTAAGGTGCTTTTTGTCCGGAAGCTCATAAGGAAGATTACTTGTTGCTTCAATAGTCTTTCTGATAAATTCCGGGGTAGTGCCGCAGCAGCCGCCGAGAATGGTTGCCCCACCCTTTGCAAGCTCTGCCATATACGCAGCAAAATCATCTGAGCCGATATTATAGACGGTTTCGCCGTCCCTGATTTCCGGCAGACCGGCATTCGGGTTTACTATAACAGGCAGGGATGAATACTGTTTGAACTGTTCTATTATCCCGAGCATAATATCCGGTCCGAGCGAGCAGTTCATTCCGACTGCATCAACACGCAGACCCTCAAGCATTGCTATCATAGCAGCAGGATCGGCGCCGGTCATAAGCTTTCCGGCAGCATCATAGACATTAGTTACAAAAACAGGTAGGTCACTGTTTTCCTTTGCGGCGAGTACGGCAGCCTTTGTTTCGTAGCTGTCGTTCATCGTTTCTATCAGAATCAGATCAGCGCCGCACTCAGCAGCAACTTTAACATTGTCCGCAAAAACAGAAACAGCCTCCTCAAACGGCAGGTCGCCCAGAGGCTCCAGAAGCCTTCCGGTAGGTCCCATATCAAAGGCAACGTATGCCTCTTCCCTTCCGCTTGCAGCCTGTTTTGCAAGTCGGATACCGCTGCGGATAAGCTCATCATAATTTTCAAACTTATTACGATTTACACCAAAGGTATTTGTTTTTACAATGTTTGCGCCGGCATCGAAATACATTTCATGCAGGCTTTGTATCTTTTCAGGACACGAGATATTCCACAGTTCGGGAGACTGTCCCGCAGGCAGACCCATGGACTGAAGAACTGTGCCCGTTCCGCCGTCGAAATATACTCTTTTTTCCTTTATCAGATCAGTTATTTTCTTCATTTTTTATCCCCATTATCGCAGTTATGGATTTCATAGGTGACATAAGATATCCTGCTCCGAGAGTAATACCGAGAAGATCCCGTGCATCAAGTCTCTCCAGAAGAGGCTGCTGCACCGTCAGAGACAGATCGCCATAACCGGGGCTGAATCTCGGGCAGCATGAAAGGTCGGTTTTCATCTTATCTGCAACATAGCCGCAGAATGAATCTGCAGCAGTAGATGCAAGCGCGTCCGTAATAAAATACTCCGCCTGGGAGGTGATTTTCAGCCGGGCGAGGTATCTGTCAACAGCGCTGCCGCATGTGACCGCAAAAACAAATGCTTCTCTGCATGGATGAAGATTTTTATAAAGATTCCTGCTGTTTATCTGAGCAAAGTCAAACAGCAGGACATTTTCCTCAGGATATCCGACCGGAATACGAATATATGCGCATTTATATGATAGCTGCTGCATAAGCTTATGCTTACAGCTGACAATCATATCGTCACTGTATCCCCTTGCCGTCTGCAGTCGCTGAGCAAGCTCATGGCTATCAAGTTCAATCTCATCAGCTGCTGCATTAATCATGAAAATATCAGGATGCTTCATAAGATCAACTCAAAATATAAGAAAGATTATCTCTGATTGCAGAAGCAACATCAGGCATATTCATTGAATAGACATGAACAGCCTTGAAGCCGTTTGCATAAAGATCAACTATCTGCTCAGTCGCATATGCGATTCCCGCCTGCTTCATTGCTTCAGGATCATCTCCGAAGGTTTCAACAAGCTTGCGGAATTTAAGCGGATAGGAAGATCCCGAAAGCTTGAAAACATTTTTCAGCTGAGGTACTCTTGTGATTGGCATAATGCCCGGAATTACCGGAATGCTTACACCTACCTTAAGAAGCCGGTACATATAATTATAGAAAACGTCATTATCAAAGAAAAGCTGGGTTGTGAGGAATTCGCAGCCGCTTTCCTGCTTCATTTTGAGCGCGCGGACATCAGCTTCAATACTGCTGCTTTCGGGATGAATCTCCGGATAGCAGGCACCGCCGATGCAAAGGTCAGGAGCATACTCTTTTATATCCGCAATAAGATCGCTTGCATGGGCATATTCAAGAGTAGATTTATCCATACCATCAGGAATATCTCCGCGCAGAGCAAGAATATTCTCAATTCCCCTGTTCATGAAATCATCCAATGTAGAATGAATATTATCCTTGTTCATATGTACGCAAGTAAGGTGAGCGAGCGGCTCAACATCCTTTGATTTCAGATTAGAAGCAATCTGGGCGGTATACTGTGCTGTTGAACCGCCTGCACCGTATGTAACGCTCATATACGAAGGATGAAGTCGTGCAATTTTATCTATAGCGGAACGAATACTTTCGTAATTATTACTGTTTTTAGGAGGAAAAACCTCGAATGAAAGTGTTCTTTTGTCAGAACCTATTATCTCGGTAATTTTCATACTGATCCACCTCAGAACCTGCCTGTATTGGGCATATTTTCGGTTACCACATAAGAAAGAATAATAACCTTTTTATAGTATACCATAAATTTATACCTTATTCAAGCAGCGAAGCTGTATATATAAATAAATTTATTTAACTTTCGGTTTGCTATACTTTTACACATTAAATCAGTTTTAATTAAATAAACAAAAACCGGCCCGGAGAAATCCGGGTCGGCTTGATTTAGATATTATTGCTTATGATACTTTTACTGTGAATTCCTTAGTTGCTGTTACACCGGTAGTATCCATAACAGTTACCTTTGCATTATAGGTACCAGCTGAAGAGGGTGTGAATGATCCGCTTGTAGCTGTGCCATATTCAGTACCTGATACAGACCAAGAAGATGATGATGACTTCTTGTAGTAGAATGCATAACTATAAGGTGATGTACCGCCGGAAGCAGCACCCTTCAAAGTTACCTTCGTTCCGGATGAAACAGATGTAGAGCTGATCGTTGAGTTATTCGTAAGTGAACCAGAAGAAGAAGCTTCAGTTATCTCAACATCGAGATTCTTGCTGGTCATTCCGCCTGCGGAATCCTTTACACATACCTTGAAGATAAAGTCGCCTGTACTCTTCAGAGTAACAGCAGCCTGCTTT
>ONAX01000080.1 GCA_900315875.1 uncultured Eubacteriales bacterium
CCGCCGTGTTCTGCCTGAACGGCGCATCCGGCTGGATCTATCTCGGCGGAGAAGTGTTCTCCATGACCGCGGACGACATCGCGGAAATGCACGGCGCCCTGCTTCAGACGATCCCGTTCAACGTGAATTATCAGGACATCTTCACCGACGCCGTGCTTCAGGAGAAAACCGAGGACGCATGCGGCGAGGAGTGCAAGGTGATCAGCGCGGTGTTCCGCCGCAACCGGGACATCGGGGCCAAACTCTGGATCGGAAAGAAAACCGATCTGCTCCGCCAGTTCGAGGTCACAAGAGAAGACGGCGTCCATACGATGCAGTATTTCACCTGGTAACAGCGGCAAACGGCGCAGAACAGTTCTATACAACTGCGAATAACAGTGCAAGAACTGAAACTCCACAGCAGGCAAAAGAGCTTGACGAAAAGCTTATAGATGCATGGACGGGTCATCCTCATCTTCGTGTTATCGGGAATAAAAAAAGCTTCGAGGATAAGCTTACTCGTCTGCTGGAGGAAATCAAGCTTTTTGCAGGCATTCCTGAGCCGGTAGAAATAGAACGGAAATTTCTTATTCATTATCCCGATATCCAGAAGCTTGAGCAGATGAAAAAATGTCAGCGCACAGAGATAATACAGACTTATCTTCACGCGCCGGAAGGGGAGGAGGTACGTGTACGACAGCGCGGAGCTGACGGCAATTATACATATTCTCATACAAGAAAAGTCAAGATCGGCAATATGAAACGTATCGAAGAGGAAAAACGTATATCAAGGGATGAATACCTGACATATCTTATGGATGCCGATACAAGAATGCGCCAGATACGGAAAAGTCGCTACTGTCTTGTTTATAAGAACAAGTATTTTGAAATTGATATTTATCCGTTCTGGCAGGATAAGGCTGTTATGGAAATAGAACTGCTCAGCGAAAATGAGCAGTTTGAAATTCCGCCATTTGTAGATGTTATAAAAGAAGTAACAGGCGACCCGGAATACAAAAATTCAACGCTTGCTAAAATCTGAACTGTCCCGTAGAGTAAAAATTTTTTCAATTGCGATTTCTCGGATTGATATTATAAAACCGGAACTGAAGTATATTCTTTTACATTCTTTCATATTATTGTTATAGATCAAGCTAACGCTCTTTCAAATAGCAAAGAAAAAAGTCGGTGAATAATTCATCGACTTTTTGTTGTATATTTTGTAAAACATTATGCAGAATATTCTGTTACTGTTGCATGTTGTTAAGAGTATCGGAAATGAACTTTGAGCGTTTCTTTTCCTTTTCAGGCTTGATTTTCTTTCCGCGGAGATTTCTTGCTGCTTTTGCTATCTTCTTGTCAGCATCTGAAAAGGCAGAGATAAGTGAATTGAACTTTTCGTCACTCTTTACCGAATTCAGGAGGTCGTAAGTAATAATACCCTTTGTATCAAGATCTCCTGCTGTATACAGTGCCGACAGACCCTGTGACAGCTTTTCAAGACGCTTTGCGTCAGAGCTTTCAACAAGCTCTGCGAATCTGTCAACTATATGCTCCTCTGCAAACGTTACTCCGCGGAAATCGCTGTAATGAGCCTTTTCATATGCGATCTCATCCTTAAGCTCCGGGAAGTAAGTAACCATTCTGTTTGCGAGGAAGAGGGGATCTACAGACTGTTCTCCGTCCTTTTTGCGTTTTTTCTGTTTCTGTACAGCGGATGTCTGCTTGGGTCCTCTTATGGTTTCTGCGAAATCTTCAGCAATGCTTTCGGCTTCCTTTATTCCGTCGGATTCCGGATCGTACAGCCAGGTTGCAAGTGTCTTCCATTTGTTATCCGGTTCACCCTCGTCCGCACCGCAGCTTCTGAGGATTATTTTCTTGTTTGAATATGTATATATAATGCTGTAGGCATTTTCGCCGACATACATTACATTGAGCTGAGTTTCGGAGTGTGCTACTGCAGCCTTTTCGTATCCTTTGGACAGAAGAAGCTGTTCTGTTTTAGAGCAGGCAACCTCAAATGCTTTATTCATTTCCATTGCTATATCTCTCCTAAAATGTATTACGACTTATTTTAACATATTGCAGAAAAAAATACAATAGCTAAAAGAAAAGCATTTTATATTGCTGAGCAAAATAGAGAACTTTGTTGGGAATTCATATCCATGTAGGAAATTCATTCTTTTCAGAGAATATTATCTATAATTTCTCCTGATGTCATGCCAGACGTAAACGTCAGAAACATAATTTTCTTAAATTAAGAAAAACAACCTGAAAATTATAACTATTTCGGAAAATACTCTTTACAAGAACGTTTTTGTATGATATAATAACTCTCGTTGAGCCCACTCCGGGTTTCGGGGTTACGCCTCATCAGAGGAATTTCCACAGCCCGTAACGCAGAGCAGGGGGACAGCAAATATCATAGTAAAGGTGGATAACACAATGCTTAAGGAAGAAAAGGATGCTATCATCAAAGAGTATGCTACTCACGAGGGCGACACAGGCTCACCTGAGGTACAGATCGCTATTCTCACAAAGAGAATTGCTGACCTCACCGAGCACCTGAAGACTCACAAGAAGGATCATCACTCAAGAAGAGGTCTTTTCAAGATGATTGGTCAGAGAAGAAGCCTTCTCAACTACCTCATCAAGGTTGACATCGAACGTTATCGTTCCATCATCTCAAGACTCGGTATCCGTAAATAATTGTGACACGGCAGTCTGTTTTCCTTACAGACTGCCTTGTTTCGGTTATTCTCACATTCAAAACAGAGCTGTATTTTCGGATTTTAGCAGTGAAATGAGGGAACAGACGCTGCTCCTTGATTTAACTCGCTAAACCGGATTTACTCTCTGAAATAAAATCTGGAGGTAAAAACAATGTTTGAAAACTACAAGGTTTATGAAACAGAGTTTGCAGGCAGACCGCTTGTTGTAGAAACAGGCAAAACAACCCAGCTTGCAAACGGCGCATGCTTCATTCGTTACGGTGAAACTGTTGTTCACGTAGCAGTTACCGCTTCTGCAAAGCCGAGAGACGGTATCGACTTTTTCCCGCTTTCAGTAGACTACGAAGAGAAGCAGTATGCTCTCGGTAAGATTCCGGGTGCTTACGGTAAAAGAGAGGGCAGACCCTCAGAGAAAGCAATTCTTGTTTCCCGTGTAATCGACAGACCTATCCGTCCGCTTTTCCCGAAGGATATGAGAAACGATGTTTCAATTGTCTGCACAGTAATGGCATATGATCCCGACTGTCTGCCTGAGATTGCAGCAATGGTCGGTACATCTGTAGCACTGAGCATTTCTGATGTTCCGTGGAACGGACCGATCAGCGCAGTTTCTGTAGGTCTTGTTGATGATGAATTCGTTATCAACCCCACAAAGGAACAGAGAGAGCGCTCACAGATGGCTGTAACAGTTGCATCTACTGACAGCCGTATCGCTATGATCGAGGCCGGCGCTAACATCATTCCTGATGATGTTATGTATAACGGTATTATGGCTGGTCATGAGGCTAACCAGCAGCTTATCGAGTTCATCAAGGGTATTCAGGCAGAGATCGGTAAGGAGAAGTTCTCCTATCCGAGCAACGAGCCGGATCATGATATGTTCGAGGCTATCAAGGAATTCTCTATTGACGATATCAGAGTTGCTCTCGATACCGACGACAAGAAGGTACGCGACGACAGGCTCAAGCCCATTTATGACGCTGTACACGAAAAGTTCGATGAGATTTATCCCGACAGCGCTGAAAAGATCGACGAGTGCCTTTACAAGACACAGAAGTTTGTTGTTCGTCGCTGGCTGCTCGATGAGCAGAAGCGTGTTGACGGACGCGGCATGAACGATATGCGTCCTCTTGCAAGTGAGGTTGGCATACTTCCGAGAGTTCACGGTTCAGGTCTTTTCACAAGAGGTCAGACACAGGTTCTTACAATTACCACTCTCGGTTCTGTAAGCGACCAGCAGACAATGGACGGTATCGATGATATTACAACAAAGAGATACATCCACCACTATAACTTCCCGTCCTATTCTGTAGGCGAGACAAAGCCCTCGAGAGGTCCCGGCAGACGTGAAATCGGTCACGGTGCACTTGCTGAGAGAGCACTTGTTCCGGTAATTCCGTCAGTTGAAGAGTTTCCCTATACAATCCGTCTTGTATCCGAGATCCTTTCATCAAACGGTTCTACATCACAGGGTTCAATCTGCGGTTCAACACTATCACTTATGGATGCAGGTGTACCGATCAAAGCTCCTGTTGCAGGTATTTCCTGCGGTCTTATCACCGAGGGTGAGCGCTGGATGACAATGGTTGATATCCAGGGTCTTGAGGATTTCTTCGGCGACATGGACTTCAAGGTTGCAGGTACAAAGGAAGGCATTACAGCTATACAGATGGATCTTAAGATCAGCGGTCTTACACCTGAAATGGTAAAGGAAGCTCTCGAAAAGACCCACGTTGCAAGAAACTATATTCTTGATGAGGTTATGCTCAAGGCTATTCCTGCTCCGAGAGCAGAGCTTTCCAAGTATGCTCCCAAGATGATTTCTACCGTTATTCCGATCGACAAGATCAGAGAGGTTATCGGTTCCGGCGGAAAGGTTATTCAGAAGATCTGCGCAGAGTGCGATGTCAAGATCGATATCGAAGAGGACGGTCACGTATTCGTCAGCGGTATTGATATTGATAACTGTAACCGTGCTATGACTATCGTTGATACTATCGTCAGCGATCCCGAGCCCGGTACTATCTACAAGGGCAGAGTTACCAGACTTATGGAATTCGGTGCATTTGTAGAGATCGCTCCCGGCAAAGAAGGTCTGTGCCATATTTCACAGCTTGATGTTAAGCGTACTGAGAAGGTAACAGACGTTGTGAATGTTGATGACGTTATCATTGTAAAGGTTCTTGATATTGACGACAAGGGCAGACTTAACCTCTCCAGAAGAGAAGCTCTTATCGAGGTTGAGGGTCTTACTCCTGAAAATGATCTTCCTCCGAGAAGACCTGCCGGAAACAGAAACGGTGGCTTCCGCTGCGGCAGAAGAAATAACTATAACGACTGATAAAAAGACGGGGCTGAGTTTTCTCGGCCCCATATTATTGTCTTATGTTCTGATACGTACAAATCTGATAATCAAAATTTTGCCCGACAGCTCAAGTTGAGTGGCCGGGCTGTTTTCTATGCCGCTTTTTTCTTTTATAAAGTCCGACCAGAATAATAATTCCGACTATAGCGGTTGATACACTAATGACGCTCATGGATGTGAGATTGAATCCAAAATTCAGGTCAGTTGAAAGCTTCAGAATCTTATCCTCTGCAAGTCCTGCCAGGATTATAGAAATTAATCCTGTTGTAATGTTATTAATGCTCATGTGAGCCAGACCTGCGGCAAGAGATGATCCGGTCGCCTTTGTAAGAGCTGAGAGATAAAAGCTTATACCAATGCAGGAAACGCACATTAAAATGATACCCAGCCACGGGTCTCCCCAGTAGCCCTTGCCGAAATCATGTCCGCAGGCTATAAGCGGTGCATGCCATAGTCCCCAAATTACACCCGTTATGATTATTGCTGCCGGAGCTGGCATGAGCTTTTCGAGTTTAGGTGTCATGTAGCCCCGCCAGCCGAATTCTTCGCCGAAGCCGAATATAAAGGAGGCTAAGGACATTGAGATAAGATACAATACAGTAGAGCAGTCCTCGCCGTAATTGGTGTTTTTCAGCAGTTCACCGAGACTTTCAGACGGAAGTATGAAAAGCGTGATGCAGAGAACTATAATCAGTGAGCATATTACAGGAACAATCAGAGCTATACCGTAGTATCGTTTAGTACATTTGAAATTGAGGTTCAGCGTCAGTTCAGAAGTTCCTTCTTTGGTTATTATCCTTGTTATAATATTGGCAAGAGCAGGGCAAAGCATTGCCGCAGAACAGATAATTCCGTAAAACCGTCCTTCGATTGTCCAGCCGCATTTTGCAATGTAAATGAAGATCATAGTATAGGGGAGAGCAAAGGCTATCAGCAGGGAAATAGCGAGCCGGATAATAGTTTCCTTCTTATTTGTCATAATGCTCGCCTCCCCTCAGATAGACCCTGCAGCTTATGCAGTAGGATATATAATACAGAATGAGCGTAACAGGAGGGGTGAGCAGGAGAAAATAATTGCCGCTGCCCTGTACAAAATCCCTTAGCCAGAAAAGAAATTTTACAGGATCGCCGAAGATGGAAAGATCACCAAAGCATAAATAAATTCCGGCAGCCAGAGCCAGCAGCAGACATATTATCTCTCTGATTTTTTCGCCTTTTTTAACACCGAATGCCAGCATAAAAGGCATCTCAATCGCATACAGCAGAAGCTGCAGCCAGATAAGCTGCATCCCAAGAGTCTGGAATAACGTGATATCAAGCTCCATTGCAGCAGAGGACACGCTGCCGATTAAATTCAGCAGATTATAAAATACGGTCGTCATAAAAAAGCACATAAGATATTTCGACCCTACCTGTTTTTTTACGCCGTCCTCTGTGGAAGCAATAAACGCCTGCCATTTTTTCATCTCGTCATTCTGGTTTATACACGGTTCAAGAAACAGAAGGATGAAGAAAATGTTGATGCTGCACAGCATGTAGACGAGTCCAAGTTCCCAGTCCTTTAACTTTTCGCTGCCGAAAACCGTGACCGAGATCATAACTACAAGCATTCCCAGTTCAAGAGCACCTATTATCAGAAACATAGGTATCATAGTTTTTTTGTTTGATACAATATCCTTGTATAACAGCCCGAGCATCATTCTTCACCTCTTTTCATAAGCTTATTTGACAGTATATAGCCGAGAGGTATTATCACCGCCGCTGCTGCGGCAAGGACGATGAATACGGCATTCATTGAAGGGGTGAATCTTTCGCGCAGATAAGTCAGAAGCTCAATATCCTTTTGTCCGTCGATCTCCTTGATTAGCGAAAATGTATAGACCATTGATCCAATATAGGCGATTATTCCCAGAGCCGTAATTATTATATTTCTTTTTCGCTTGTCGGTAACTATGATATATAGAGGCAGAGCCGTATACACATAGCATACCGCCACGAGAAAAATAATCATAATATTCCGCAGCATATTGAGATTGAACCCGTCGCCGGAAATGACAGAAAACAGCAGAACATAAGCAGACCCTGCAATGAACCCCATCAGAAGCAGTATCGCAGGAAACATATATCTTTCACCGACTATCATTTTATTTGTAACGGGGCCTAAAAAGCAGTACTTGTTCCAGCCGCTTATTGCATCTGAGTTCAACGTAAAAAGCGACAGAAACGCAAGATCTATCAAAATTATTACAGCAGGAACATAACGAAAAATAAACATATTGTTCAGAAGTGCATCACGGGTATCCATTTTTGCGATGTTTCCATAGTCCATACTGAGACGTATCATAAACAGAATGGAAATAGCGATAAAAA
>ONAX01000098.1 GCA_900315875.1 uncultured Eubacteriales bacterium
TGTTATGGACGGAGTAAACGGTTATGAGTGCAAAAAGAACAAAACCTGCAAAAGTACCTGTAATACTTCAAATGGAAGCCCTGGAGTCCGGGGCTGCGTCGCTGTGTATGATTTTGGCGTATTACAAAAAGTGGCTGACCCTTGATATAGTCAGACATGACTGCGGAGTGTCACGTGACGGCAGTACCGTTGAGAATATCTCGGCAGCGGCACAGTCTTACGGCCTCAATGTAAAAACAGAGAAATACGATGTTAGTGAGCTTAAGCAGCAGGGGGAAATCCCCTGCATAATATGGTGGAATTATAACCATTTTGTTGTTTTGAACGGTTTTGCCGGAGACAACGCGGTGCTTAACGACCCGGCTATGGGCAAAGTAACGGTTTCAAAAGAGGAATTTGAGGAATCCTACAGCAACCTTTGTATAATGCTGAGTCCCAATAAGGATTTTGTGCCGGGAGGAAAACCAAAAAGCATGGTTACCTTTTTTCTCGAAAGGGCAAAGGGCAACGGCAAAGCGCTTCTTCTGATTGTGGTAACGGCGGCATTGGCGGCAGTCGCGGGAACAATCATTCCGTCATTTAACTCTGCGTTTACCAACATGTTGAAACAAGACGTTCGTTCAAGCGAAAATACAACGCTCACAATATTTTTGTTTGTATTCGGATTTTTTATCCTGTATCATACAGTGTGCCAGCTGTTTAACATTATTTCTGTTTACAAGGCGTCGGGAAAAATGGCTGTGACGTCAAATTTCTCTTTCCTTTGGCACCTGTTAAGGCTGCCGATTGACTTCTTTTCCCAGCGCTATGCCGGGGATTTAACGTCGCGTCAGACTGAGAATGACAAAGTTGCAAAGACGCTTGTACAGATAGTTGTGCCTACATTTATTCAGATAGTGCTGTTGCTTTTTTATCTGTTTGTAATGATGAATGTCAGCGTAGCGCTGACGTTTGTCGGGCTTTTAACGGTGGCGGCAAATCTGTTTATTGCCCGGTATATTTCAAAAAAACGCACGGATATTTCGCGAGTGCAGCTCCGTGATACGGGAAAGCTGAACGCAACCACGGTGTCGGCAATCGACATGGTGGAGACAATAAAAGCGTCGGGAGCGGAAAACGGATTTTTTGAACGCTGGTCAGGCTTTCACGCTTCGGCAATGAAAAGCAAGGTGGCGTTCGGGCGTGTAAACCAATACCTTGGTTCGCTGCCTAATTTGGTTCAGCAGGCGTCTACGGTTATTTTGCTTGCTATCGGCGCAAGCCTTATAATAGGCGGTTATTTGGGAGAAGGAGCATTTCTGGCGTTTCAGGCGCTGATGAATTCGTTTCTCAAGCCTGTAAATATGCTTATCACCGCCGGTCAGAATATACAGGAAATGCGTTCTTACGCGGAACGCATAGATGACGTTATGAAATATCCGACTGAGGCAGACGCTGAGGAAGAGGATTCTGCGCTTCAGGATTTGGAAGGCGTGCAGAAGCTCTCAGGAAATGTGGAACTGAAAAATATCACCTTCGGTTATTCGCGTCTTGCAGAGCCTCTCCTGAAGGACTTTTCCCTCAGCATACCTGCAGGTTCAAAGGTTGCTCTCATCGGCAGCTCGGGCAGCGGTAAGTCCACGATTGCAAAGCTCATAGCAGGGCTTTACGATCCGTGGTCGGGAAGTATCACCTTTGACGGAAAGAAACGGCGTGAAATACCCAAGGCTGTCTTTACCTCCTCTGTTTCGGTTGTGGATCAGGATGTGTCCATGTTTGCCGATACCATAGAGAATAATATAAAAATGTGGGATACCACAATAGAGTATTTCGATATGGTACTGGCGGCACGGGACGCGGATATTCACGACGACATCATTCAAAAAAGAGGCGGTTATCACTATGTTATGGCGGAAAACGGCAAGGATCTTTCCGGAGGTCAGCGTCAGCGCATAGAGATTGCCAGGGCTTTGGCGGGAGATCCTTCCCTCATCATTATGGACGAGGCTACAAGCGCATTGGACGCCAAGACCGAATATCTGGTTTCGGAAGCGATAAAAGCCAGAGGTATTACCTGTATTATAGTTGCTCACCGCCTGTCCACAATTCGCGATTGCGACGAAATTATAGTATTGAATAACGGCGTAGTGGCAGAGAGAGGCAATCACGATACGCTGATGGCGAATAACGGTCTTTACGCTGAGTTGATTACCACACAATGAGAAAGCAGGAGAAGAAAAGAAGTAATATGGGAATATTTGAAGAACAGCTGCGTGAACGCCTGAAACGGGACGATGCAGAGTTGTCCCACAGTATTGATGATGTAATTGATTCTCTGCGGGGAAAGAGCCGTTACCATGCCGACGGAACTTCCATGGAAAATCTGCGTCATGAATTAGAGCTGATATGTCAGTTCTATAAAGTGGCTATCCCCTCCGAATTCCATGATACAAAGGACGTAAATGAATTCATAGATTACATGACGCATCCTTCCGGCATTATGCACCGCAGGGTTATGCTCGAGGGAAACTGGTGGAAGGACTGTGACGGAGCATTGCTTGCCGTTACAAAGGATAAGGGTGAATTTTGCGCGCTCCTTCCGCGAAAGACAGGAGGCTATTCCTTTTGGAATACAAGCAGCGGAGCGAGAGAAAAGCTGACAGGCAAACATAAGGATATGTTTGAAAAGGAGGCGCTTTGTTTTTATGAACCTCTGCCCGAAGAGGTGAAGAACGGAAAACAGCTTTTATTTTTCCTTTTTAAGCATATCGCAATCTTTGATTACGCAATCGTTCTGCTTGCCACTCTGCTTGCGACGCTTTTGGGTATGATGACGCCCTATATATCAGGCATTATTTTTTCAAGGCTGATACCTTCGGGAAAAACGGATATTGTGTTTACAACGGCAATTCTCCTTTTGATAACCGTACTTGCGGCTTATATCATGTCTGTTGTCCGTACCGGTACGCTTGAAAGGATAAAGAACTACAGCAGTCTTTTCCTTTGCTTATGTGATTCAGATTGGGGTGTTGGCTCCGTCCCTTGCTCTGCCGGCTTTTGTTACGCTTATCGTGCAGGCTCTGATTATAATATTTTCCATAAAGCAGAAGCTGCGCCTGACCCGTGAGGAACTGAATGCCAATATGGAAGTTAAGGGTATTACTTATTCCGCTATTTCCGGTATTCAACGCATAAAACTCAGCGGCAGTGAAAAAAGGATAGTGTCCCGTTGGGCGAAGGCATACAAAAACCGTGCGAAGGCAGCGTACAAAGTTTACTTTCCTTCCACTATGCAGAATGAACTGGTAGTGGCAGCAGCACTGGCAGGAACCTTGTGGGTGTACTTTTCGGGCGCTTCAAGGGGAATCGAGTTGTCTCAGTTCGTGGTATTTCTGTCTGCTTTTTCCATCGCCACAAACAATATCACAAGCTTGTCCGAATGTGCCCAGCACCTGCCCTTTTTAAAACCGTCGCTGAAGCTCATAGAGCCTATCCTGAGCGAAACACCCGAAACGAGCGCGGGTAAAACGGTAGTCGGCAGACTCAGCGGAGCAATAGAGATGAGCCATGTCACTTTCAGATACAGCGAGAAAAGCCCCGTTGTATTGGATGACCTCAACCTGAAAATCAAGCCGAGGGAATATATTGCGATAGTAGGACGCAGCGGCTGCGGCAAGTCCACGCTGATGCGGTTGCTCATGGGTTTTGAAAAACCTGAAAGCGGTATGGTAATGTACGACCAAAAGGATTTGGCTGAGCTTGATCCGGCTTCCCTGCGGCGTAATATAGGCGTTGTGCTTCAAAACGGAAAGCTCTTTGCCGGAAGTATATTCTCTAATATCACAATATCGGCGCCGTGGCTGACTCTTAAGGAGGCTTGGGAGGCTGCGGAAATGGCAGGTATGGCTGATGATATCAGGAATATGCCCATGGGTATGCACACCCT
>ONAX01000082.1 GCA_900315875.1 uncultured Eubacteriales bacterium
GAAAACGTTCATCGCAAAGTGTATCATGTATGAATTTTGTCTTACCTCCGTCAAGAAAACCGAGGAAAAGATATACCGGTATATCAGCCATTTTCTTTCACTCCGATCATATTCCGAAAAGCTTTTTCAGCTCCTCTTCGTTAAGCTTTGATCCGATTACACAGATTCTGCCTGTATAATCAGCCGCACCGTTTCTGACATCAATTTCCTCAGGAACGAAGTCATAATGTATCCATTTTCCGTCAGCACCAGCGACAATACCCTTTGCACGCAGAATCGTACCATACTTATTAGCGTCTGCAAATGCTTCCAGAATTGACTTGATTTCTTCTATAGTGTACTTCTTTGCAGTTTCCACGCCCCAGCTTGTGAAAACTTCATCTGCATGGTGATGGTGATGCTCGTGACAATGGCACTCTTCGCCGTCCTCATGGTGATGATGCTCATGATCGTGGCAGTGGCACTCTTCGCCGTCCTCATGATGGTGGTGATGATGATGCTCTTCCTTAACATCCTCTACGGTGAGCAGAGCTTTTCCGTCAGTTGCAGAAAGGATCTGCTCGCCGGTAAGATCATCCCACGGAGTAGTTACGATAGAAGCCTTTGTATTATGCTCGCGAATCATGTCAATAGCCTTTGCAAGCTTGTCATCGCTTACATTCTGTGTACGGCTGAGAATGATAGTGCTTGCAAATTCGATCTGGTTGTTGTAGAATTCTCCGAAATTCTTCATGTAGCTCTTAACTTTTGAAGCATCAGCTACGGTGATAAAGCTGTTGAGAACAACATCCTCGCTTGCTACAGCCTTTACGGCATTGATAACATCAGAAAGCTTGCCGACACCTGAAGGCTCAATAAGAATTCTGTCGGGATGATATTCATCAAGTACCTTTGTAAGAGCCTCACGGAAATCACCTACCAGAGAGCAGCAGATGCATCCGGAGTTCATCTCATTAATCTTGATTCCGGCTTCCTTGAGAAAGCCACCGTCTATTCCTATTTCTCCGAATTCGTTTTCTATAAGTACGAGCTGCTCATCCTTATAACCTTCTTTGATGAGCTTTTTTATGAGGGTCGTTTTTCCTGCTCCAAGAAAGCCGGAAAAAATATCAATTCTTGTCATTTTCCTTTTCTCCTTTTATTACTTGATTACGGTGTACACCGCCAAATTTAAGTATATCACGTTTAACCTTAAAATTCAAGATATTAATCCGCCCTGAAGCATAAGCCTCAGAGCGGAATAATGTCTTATTGTCCCGTTATCATCATAACAAGATAGGGAAGTCCGTATGAAATGAAACACATTATACATGTGGCAAGTATAAGACCTCCGAGTATCGACAGAACGGCATCCTTAACCTTGAAATGAAAAAGTGCGGCAACCAGCGAACCTGTCCATGCCCCTGTTCCTGGAAGCGGAATTCCGACAAAAAGGAACAGACCCCATGTTTTGTATTTCATGATTTTTTTAGCGCCCTTTTCCGCCTTTGCTTCAAGACGGTCAATAAGCTTAACAAATCGTGTGTTTTTAAGTGCTTTGAAAATTCGCTCGATAAATAGCAGAATAAAGGGAATAGGCAGTATGTTTCCGACAATGCAGATCGGGATAGCCTTCCAGATATCAATCCCAAGCAGACTCGCAGCGATAAGACCGCCGCGAAGCTCAAGAACCGGCGTCATTGAAATAATGAATACGATCAGTTCTTTCGGAATACCGTTCATTGAATTTACAAGGCTCTGAATAATTGATTCCAAATTGTTACCTCCGTTAATCAGTATTCAAGCATAGGATCGTATCTTACTCCGTTATATCTCAGCTCAAAGTGAAGATGAGGACCAGTCGAATAACCTGTTGAACCAACATAACCGATAAGCTGACCGCCGACAACTGACTGTCCGGGAGACACAGTCACGCCTGACAGATGACCGTAAATAGACATCTTGCCGTCGCCGTGATCTATCATAACATAGTTTCCGTAGCCGCCGCCGCAGCCGCAGCTTGAAAACTTGCCCCAGTCATGCGAACAATCTGTATTTGTTGCGAAAACTGTGCCGGACGTACATGCAACGACCTGAGCGCCGTAAACGCTTCCGTCGGCAATATCAAGAGCACCATGATTATTGCTGCCTCGCCATTCTTCAAACAGGGAAGTGAGGTACGTATGCCCCGGACACGGCCATACATAACCGCCATCAGATTCGACAACAATAACATTTCCTTCGCCGTCACGGAATACAGATTGATTCTGACGCTCCTCCTCGGCTTCCTGCCTTGTCTCATTGTTTGCCTTTTCGCGCTGTGCCTTAAGCTTTTCGGCAATTTCCCTATTGTACTTTTCAAGTGCAGCCTCAAGCTCTTTCTGACGGTCTTCGTTTTGTTTAATTTCCTCTTCAGCATCACTTTTGGACTTCTGAAGCTCTTCAATTATCTGCTCGTTTTCCTGGCTGAGCTGATTGATAAGCTCTTTTGCAGATTCAAGCTCTTTTTTCTCGCTTTCAACATCTGCTTTATCCTTGCGCAGCTGTTTCTGCTCCTCGCTGATCTGATCCATTTCCTTCTGCAGATTTGAAATCAGATTATCATCATAATTGGAAATGGATTTTACAAGTTCCATCTTGTCAATAAGATCTGAAAAATCCTTTGCCTGCAGAATTATTTCGAGAGAGCTTACTTCGCCTGCCATATAGATTGCACGAAGTCTTTCCCTGAGAAGCTGAAGCCTGTCGGCAACCTGTTCTGTTTTTTCATCAATAATTGCCTGATTTTTCTTTATCCTGGTATTAAGCTCGCTTATCCTGTTATTGCTCTCAGAAATATTCCTGGAAAGCTCTGCAATCTGCTGCTGCAGCTCCTCGCTGTACTTTTCCTTTTCGGAAATATTTCTGTCGGTTTCTTCAATTTCTTCACGATATTGAGAGTTTTCCTCACGGAGTCTTTCCTGTTCCCGTGAATTTTCCTCCTCGTCAAATGCGAATACGCAATTCATCATCATTGATGCAGCAAGAACAGCGCAAATACAGGAAACCAGGATTTTAATCTTATTTTTACCAGCCAAGGATCTCGCCTCCCTCTTTGCGAAGGTATTTCGTAATTGAAATAAATCCTCCCAGAAGACCAATAAGCATTCCGGCACCTGATAATCCGAGAAGAATAGATATCCACAAATTATCTATAGGCACGGATGACTGTCCTATGAAATAGAATGTTTCCGCAGCAGCGCTTCTGATCGGTTCATATGCGGCAATAAGGGTTATGGAAGAAATAAGCCCGGCAATCAGACCTATTGTCATTGCTTCAACCATAAACGGAATTCTGACGAATGCATTCGTAGCACCAACGGATTTCATTATGCTGATTTCGAAGCGTCTGGAATACATCGTCATACGAATGGTATTTGAAATAATAAACAAGGTTACTATTCCGAGAATAAGCACAATCCACGATCCGATTATCGTTACAAACGAATTCAACTTTGTAAGCTTTCTTGCGATATCACTTCTGTCGCTGACAGATGCAACACCATCAATGGACTTGATTTCTTTTATCGTATCCGAATACTTGGAAAGATCCTTAAGTTGAACCTTATAAACATTAGGCATCGGATTGCCGTCACCCTGCATGCTTTCATAAAGATTTCCGAGTGTTTCTTTATAATCAGTTATTGCGTCATCCTTTGAATAGAATTCGCAGCTCTGAACATTAGGGATCTTGCTTATCGATGATCCGAGTTTGATAGAATCTATCTCGCTCAGCTCATAATTCAGGTAAACGTTAATCATATTATCGTCACCGATAGAGGAGATAAGGCTTGTCACATTCAGAGAAACAAGAGTTGCCGCTCCGGTAATGATAAGACACGACACCAGCACGAATATCGATGCAAGCGACATCATGCGGTTGTTCCAGATATTTTTTATACCCTCTTTAATGAGGTAGCCGCTGCTTGAAAATTTCATTCTGCCGCACCTCCGTCTTTGACATGTTCATCTGAATCAATTTTTGAGGGCATTATTTCGTCACGGATTATTTCTCCGCCACCAATAAGGATAACCCTTCCACCGAAGCTGCGCACAAGCTCATGATCGTGGGTTACAACAATTACCGTTGTACCGCGCTTGTTAATCATAACAAGCTTTTTCATAATTTCGTACGACATCTTCGGGTCAATATTTCCGGTAGGCTCATCTGCAATTATCATTTCAGGATTATTTACAAGAGCTCTTGCAAGGCTTACTCTCTGCTGTTCGCCGCCAGAAAGTTCGCTCGGTCTGCTTTTTTCCTTGCCATTGAGTCCGACAATATCAATAACAGCACCTACACGTTTTTTGATTGATTTCTCAGGTGAACCTATCGCACGCATTGCAAAAGCGATATTATCGTATACATTCATTTTTTCAATAAGCCTGAAATCCTGGAATACGATACCCATTTTTCTGCGCAGATAGGGGACCTTACGTTTTCTTATTTTCATAAGGTCAAAGCCCGCAACATTAATTTTTCCAAATGTAGCTTTTTCCTCGTGTATCAGAAGCTTCAGGAATGTACTTTTTCCGGCGCCTGATGCTCCGACAATAAACACAAATTCGCCCTGCTCAATATCAAGGCTGATATTTCTCAGTGCTTCCGTGCCGTTGGCGTATACCTTGGACACGTTTTTTAAATGTATCATCTTATCATTCCTTTATCGTATTTGCCGTAAAGCCCGGCATAAAGAATGGGCAGACATGTGTCAATGAAGAATATGGAGAAAACACTTATTTTATGACACAGCATACCTTGATAAACACAAATATCCTTATATATTATATAGTAAAATACATCTTTCGTCAAATGAAAAAATCACAGAAAACATCTGCGTTTTTGGTGATTTCGTATAAATAAAACGAAAAAGCGGAGAGTAGCTCTCCGCTGAATCATTATCAGTATTTGATCGGGTTGGACGATAGATATTTCTTGACCATCAGCGCTACCTTGAATATGATAGCGTCCTCAAATTCACGAAGATCAAGACCTGTAAGCTTCTTGATCTTTTCAAGACGGTACACAAGAGTATTTCTGTGTACAAAAAGCTTTCTTGATGTCTCGGAAACGTTGAGGTTATTTTCAAAGAAGCGCTGGATGGTAAAGAGTGTTTC
Source organism: uncultured Eubacteriales bacterium (assembly GCA_900315875.1). Classification (GTDB taxonomy): domain Bacteria; phylum Bacillota; class Clostridia; order Oscillospirales; family Acutalibacteraceae; genus UBA1213. Next base: position 5,137 of record ONAX01000082.1, read on the forward strand.
CTGGTCGAGAGACTCGATAGAACCGCGCTTGAATACTTCCTTCAGGAACATGTCGCAGAGTGTTGTCGGCAGCTGATAGATAAGTCTTGCAATACCGAGCTTATCATAGCTTACGATAGAACGCTCTGTATCGAATACTTTTCCGACTTCAAGAGCAACCTGAGCTTCTTTAAAGGAACGTGCAAGATCCTTTATGCCGGTAACAGGTGTACCGATACCGATTACACAGTGAGTATAGAACTCTCCCGAAAGGGTATCAACTATAGAGCTTGCAAGCTTTTCGAGATCCTTGGATTCAATATCCTGCTTAATTTCCTTGACAAGCGCAATATCTGTTTCATTAATATTGATTACAAAATCCTTTGCCTTGTCGGGGAAGAGATTCTGGATAACATCATAAGCAGAGATATCAGTCTTAGCCGCAATCTTGATGAGCATACAAACTCTCGTAACATCTGCATTGAACTTAAGCTCTCTGGATTTCAGATAAATATCACCCGGAAGGATATTGTCAAGAATAACATTCTTTATGAAGTTACCTCTGTCATATTTTTCGTCATAGTACTGCTTGATGCTGCCGAGAGATATTGCAAGAATAGCAGCGTATTTCTGAGCTGCATAGTCATTACCTGCTACAAATACAGCATATTCCGACCTCGGCTTGCTGCCGAAGGATTTGTATGTATATCCATTAAGAACAAAGGGAGCGGCAGAAGTCAGCATTTCAGAGGTGATATGCTCGTTAACCTCACCGATCTTGCCGAGCTCGCTGCAGGCGATAACTACAGAAGTTTCGTCTATTACACCGATAGTTCTGTCGATAGTATCCTTCATCTGATGGATAACTCCCTGAAACAATCTGTTTGACATATTATTACCTCACTTCAAAATTTTGTTATAACACGTTTCAAATGGTATAAGAATACCGCTATATACATTTTACACAAATCACAATCAAATTGCAACCTTTTTTATAAAATTTTTATTGAAAAATCATTAAAAAATTATATATTTTAACGTAGAAGAATAATTTTTAACCAAAAAACAATTGAGAAAATCTCTATTATTAACTAAAAACACCTTTATGCGATAATCATGATACAAAACTTTTCTGTACAATTTATACGACAGCATACACTTGCAGGGATTGACAAAAGATAAGAGCGGAAGTATATTTAGATAAAGTTATCGGTTTTTTTATATAAAATGAAAGGATATAATTATGGAGAATTATCATTTTTTTGCTGTAATGTCCAGGATGAAATACATCAACCGCTGGTCGCTTATGAATAATATGCGCACTGAAAACATAAGCGAACATTCACTCACCGTTGCAATGATAGCACATGCCCTGTGCACAATAGGAAATCGACGCTGCGGCAAAAAACTTGACGCCGAGCACGCAGCCACCATTGCTCTTTTCCACGACTGCACAGAAATAATCACCGGAGATCTGCCGACACCCATCAAGTATTCAAGCAAAACCCTCAGAAACGCCTATGCCGATATAGAACAGGAGGCAGCGGACCAGATTTTGTCCACACTGCCGGATTATATGCAGGATGTATATAAAAAGCTTATTGACCCTGAAAAGGAGGATGAATACCTGTTGCGTCTTGTTAAAGCTGCAGATAAGCTTTCAGCCCTCATTAAATGTATAGAAGAACAACAGGTTGGCAACAATGAGTTTGCAAAAGCAAAGCTTGAGATTACAAAAACTCTCACAGATCAGGCACTTCCGGAGGTCCTGATTTTTATGCAGGACTTCATACCGTCGTATTATCTCTCACTTGACGAGCTGAATCTCAGAACATAATCAGGAATTATCGCTAAAGGTATGCATATCAGCATACCTTTATTTTTTGGTTTGCCCGAAATGGGCAGTAACTTGGCGGTGAAAGTCCGCTACACGCTTGGCAGTAGGAAGTGTTAGCTGATGGCAAGGGTGTCCATCGTG
>ONAX01000039.1 GCA_900315875.1 uncultured Eubacteriales bacterium
TACGGACGCCTGAGAGAACATTCAGCTTCGCTGTAATAACCTCACGGCGTATGCCGTTTCGGTCGCATCGCGCCCTATACGGACGCCTGAGAGAACATTTAATAAATTCTTTAATTATATGTGCCTGCGGCGCTTAGTTGTTAGAATTTATGGTATAATTTATTTCGACAATATAACCGAAAGGTGAGCATTATGGCTTTTGACAGAAATAAGATACGCAATTTCAGTATTATCGCGCATATAGATCACGGCAAATCAACCCTTGCTGACAGAATTCTTGAACAGACAAAATCCGTCGCAATACGTGATATGCAGAATCAGCTGCTCGACGATATGGAGCTTGAACGCGAACGCGGAATCACAATTAAAGCTCATGCCGTTACTCTGCTGTATAATGCGGATGACGGAGAGGAATATGTTTTCAACCTTATCGATACTCCCGGTCATGTAGACTTTAACTATGAAGTGTCGCGCTCGCTCGCAGCCTGTGAAGGCGCAGTGTTGGTTGTTGACGCATCTCAGGGCATCGAAGCACAGACTCTTGCGAATACTTACCTTGCTCTCGACGCAGGACTTGAAATAGTACCCGTCGTCAACAAGATTGACCTTGCAAGCGCCGACCCTGACAGGGTAAAAAAGGAGATAGAGGATGTTATCGGTCTTCCGGCGGACGACGCACCCTGCATCTCCGCAAAGATGGGCATCAATATCCACGACGTCATGGAGCAGATAGTGTCCCTTGTTCCGCCGCCCGAAGGAGACGAAAGCAAACCCCTGCAGGCACTGATCTTCGACTCATATTATGACAGCTACAAGGGCGTAATCATATATGTCAGACTCAAGGAGGGTCAGCTCCATGTCGGAGATACAATCCGACTTATGGCCACGGGCAGTGAATTTACAGTAGTTGAGCTGGGCTTCATGCGCGCAACCTCACTTGAACCGGCTGAGGCTCTTTATGCCGGCGAGGTAGGATATATCGCGGCTTCTATCAAGACCGTTTCCGACGCACGCGTTGGCGATACCGTAACCACTGCCGAATTTCCCGCACAGGAACCGCTGCCCGGATACCGCGCAGTCCAGCCCATGGTATTCTGCGGAATTTATCCTGCCGACGGCGCTAAATACGGCGACCTGCGCGAAGCGCTTGAAAAGCTGGAACTTAACGATGCTTCCCTTTCCTTCGAGCCGGAAACCTCAGTAGCACTCGGTTTCGGTTTCAGATGCGGCTTTTTGGGACTGCTGCATATGGAAATAATCCAGGAAAGACTGGAGCGTGAATATAACCTTGACCTCATCACTACCGCTCCGAGCGTTATTTATCGAATCACAAAAACCGACGGTACTGTTGAAATGATCGATAACCCCACAAACTATCCCGACCCTGGTCAGATTGCAATGGCTGAGGAGCCTATGACGGAAGCACATATCTATTCCCCGTCGGAATACGTTGGCAACATTATGGATCTTTGCCAGGACAGACGCGGCGTATTCGTTGATATGAAATACATTGACGCCGACCGTGTTGATATTCACTATACCCTCCCCCTTGCCGAGATAATTTACGACTTTTTCGACACACTCAAATCCCGCACGAGGGGCTATGCATCCTTTGACTACGAGCTGTGCGGCTATGCTGAATCGAAGCTTGTCAAGCTCGACATTATGCTCAACGGCGAGGTAGTAGATGCGCTGTCGTTTATCATTCATGCTGATAAAGCATATCCGCGCGCACGCAAAATGGCTGAAAAGCTGAAGGAGAAAATACCGCGCCAGCTCTTCGAGGTGCCGATACAGGCTTGCATCGGCGGAAAAATAATTGCAAGAGAAACCGTAAAGGCAATGCGCAAGGACGTTCTTGCAAAGTGCTACGGCGGTGATATTACAAGAAAGAAAAAGCTTCTTGAAAAACAGAAGGAAGGCAAGCGCCGCATGCGCCAGCTCGGAACCGTAGAGGTACCGCAGGAGGCCTTCATGGCTGTATTGAAGCTCGATACAGATTAACAATCATAATTATAAAAGCAAAAGTCGATGAACTAAAACATTCATCGACTTTTTTGTATTGTCATGAGGTATGATGCATTATTATAATGCGACGGTCCCTTTCATTATTTATCCTTTTTTACCTCTGCCTTTTCCGGCTTTTCGCCATTGTCTTTTTTCTTGCTGAGGCTTCGTATCAAATCCCCTATATCAGTTCTTTTCTTGGCCTTGTTCTCTCTTGCATCCTCAAGCGTGATCTTCGAGGGCATGAACTTTTCCTCGGGAACAGCGCGATCTCTGAGTCGCTTTGAAACAAAGCGCTTGATAATGGTATAAAGCACCGATGTAAATGCTCCGCTGACGAGAAGTCCGGGAACGCCGAAGAAATTACTGAAAAGAATGATTGCAGAAATAAGCAGAATCGGCGGCAGACCAATATTGTTTCCGACAACTCTCGGGTAAATAAGGTTCCCCTCAATCTGCTGCAGACATACCATGTATACAACGAACCATATTGCCTGGATCGGATCAACAGTCAGAATAATCAGACCGCCTACTGCTGCACCTATTCCGACGCCGAACATCGGTATCCATGAAAGAATGGCAATCATTACGCCGATCAGGGCTGCATACGGGAATCCGAATATAGTCATACCCAGTGCGGTCAGTGTACCGAGAATAACACATTCCATCATCTGACCGGTAATGCAGTTGTAGAATGACTGGTTTGTAAGAGTGCCGATTTCGCACAGATAATCACCGAATTTCTCAGGGAGAATAGCATATATCAGCTGCTTGACATTCTTTGCGATCTTTTCCTTGCGCATAAGGGTGTATATTGAAAGCACAAGTCCAAGGAAGAAGTTTATTGCAAGGCTTATTACCTGCTGAACCATACCCATGGTAAAGGTAAGAAGGTTTGCTGCGTCGTTCTGAAGGAAGTTCGTAATATAATTATTCACGAAATCCCAGTCGATCTTCATATTATCGAGTATTGTCGCAACATATTCGTTTTCGCTGCTAAGGGTGTACAGCCACTGACGGAAATTCTCTATTGCGCCCGGAATTGACTGTGCGAGAGCTGTAAGGCTTTTACCTATTTCCGGAATAATTACTACAAGAAATGCCGCGATAATAAAACCGAAAAGCAGCAGTGACAGTATCAACGCAATCGGGCGGCGCAGACGTTCCAGCAAAGGATGTACCGGTTTGTCGCCCTTTGGTCTGAATAGAACCTTTTCAATCGACTTCAGTGGGACGTTAAGGAAAAACGTACAGCACACTGCAATTATAAATGGCATCAGCACATACAGAAGCCAGGAGAAAAAGCTGACGACAACATTCATATTCTGCAGTCCGAGGTACAGCAGTATAAACAGAGAGCCGATAGCTATTATTTTTTCAATTGTCCGCCTGTCAAGATTCATAGCATTTTCATCTCCGAAATCATGATCTGATTATTGTGGCACCCGCCAGCACGCAGCCGTCGCTGTCGTACATAACCGCTGCCTGACCGGGTGTTGCAGCTCGCACCGGCTTGTCAAAGACAATCCGGGCAGTGCCGTCACCGATGAATTCCACCCTTGCAGCCTCGCCGCTATGGCGGTAACGTATCTTCACATCCGCATTGACAACAGCGCCGGCGCCGGGGTCTTCCATTCCCATAAAGTAAAGATCGCTGCATAGTATTTCGCTGCCGTACAGCGCTTCATCCTCGCAAAGCACGACCTCGTTTTTATCCGGGTCAATGCTCTTGACATAGGCTGGCTTGCCGAGTGCTACGCCAAGCCCCTTGCGCTGTCCGACTGTATAGTTTATTATCCCCTTGTGTCTGCCGAGGACATTGCCGTGCTCATCCACAAAATCACCCGGAGGCGGAACCGGTCTTTCAGAATTGAAATCCACAAATCCCGCATAGTCCCCGTCTGGAACGAAACATATTTCCTGGGAATCCTTTTTTTCCGCAACAGAAAGCCCTGCTTTCTTTGCCAGCTCCCTGACCTCATCCTTGCTGAGTCTTCCGAGCGGCATAATTGTATGTGCAAGCTGCTCCTGTGAAAGCGTGCAAAGCATATAGGTCTGATCCTTTGAGGCATGTGCAGCCTTTTTTACGGTATATCTTCCGCTTTGCAGCCGAACCACCTCGGCATAGTGTCCCGTTGCAATATAATCAGCACCTACAAGTGACATACTCTCCATCAGCAGCGACCATTTTATTTCTCTGTTGCAGCCGATACAGGGATTCGGGGTTTTACCGCTTATGTAATCATTTATAAACGGATCTATTACGCTTTCCCTGAACTGTGCGGCGCAGTTTACAGCATAAAACGGTATTCCGAGCTGATCGCACACTCTGCGCGCGTCGTCAATTTCGCAGCAGCGGTTTTTATCCGTAGAGGTACGCAGTGTTACTCCGTACACCTTATGCCCGGCAAGTCCGAGCAGATATGCAGCAACCGCGCTGTCCACTCCGCCGGACATTCCGACTATTATTTTTGACAAACGCACCACTCCCGATCGTTTCAGTAATTAATAATATCAGTTGCCGTTATCATGCCGAGTATTTTCCCGTACTGGGAGCCGTTATCGGTCACGAAAACTGCCGCAAGTCTTTTGTGTGTTCCTGCGCGCTCAAAAAGAGTACGCACATCGTGCACTGTTGCCTCTCTGCCGACAAAGCGGAAGCGCTCCGTCGAATGTTTTTCCGGCGGCAGTATTTCGGCAAAATCGGAGACAAGCATATCGTCCCTTATCGCCGTCATACCGTGAAGCAGGCAGTAAGTAAAAACCGTACTGACGCTGAAAACGCCGATGCATACTCCGTTTTCTATTACAGGGACATGCGAGAAGCCCTGCCGCTCCATTTTTTTCATAACCGTCTGCACCTTCTGCGACGGCGTTGTTTTAAGTATATCCGCGAACAGTGTTGCGCATTCAATAGCCGGAGGCGGACGCAGAACGTAATCCGTTACTTCCTCCAGAAAACGTATCATCATTTCAGACGGCTGAATTATTCTCTCTCCGCCGAATTCCGCATGATGGGACAGAAGGTTGCGTATTTCGCGGCAGACATTGAGTTTTTCCCGCCAATGTTCGCTTTCCTTGTCGCCGATAAAGCGCACGACAGGGCTGCCGTAGCTTTTCTCTTCGCCGGCATATTTTTTGACCAGTGCTTCTTCAAGTGCACGGTATTTGTCGAGAAATTCGTCTGCTCTGTCGCTGCTCATAGCTTATCCCTCTACGTCATATTTTTCAGCCAGATATTCATCATAGCTGCGTGTAATATCCCTGATGCCGTCCTTTTCGAGGACAATAATGCGGTTTGCGACTGTCTGGATGAATTCGTGGTCATGGGACGTAAACAGAACTACGCCCTTGAAATTCGTCAGACCCTTATTTACTGCTGTAATTGATTCAAGGTCAAGATGGTTTGTCGGCTGGTCAAGTATCAGGACATTTGCCCCGAACATCATCATGCGTGACAGCATGCAGCGTACCTTTTCACCGCCGGAGAGCACCTTGACGGGCTTGAACACATCATCGCCCGAAAACAGCATCCTGCCGAGAAAACCTCTGAGATATGTATCTGTATTGTCATTTCCTCTTACATACTGACGTATCCAGTCGATAATACTCATATCAACTCCGTCGAAGAAGCTGCTGTTATCCTTCGGGAAGTAGGATGTGGTTATGGTATTGCCCCACTTAAAGGTACCCTCGTCCGGCTCGATATGCTCGTTCAGTATTTCAAAGAGAGTGGTTATCGCAATTTCGTTATCGCACAGGAACGCTACTTTATCTGTACGTTCTATACGGAAGGACACATTGTCCAGAACCTTTTCGCCGTCGATGGTCTTGCTAAGGCCCTCAACCTGCAGTACCTCCTTGCCAACCTCTCTGTCCGCAGTAAATCCTACGAACGGATAACGTCTGGAGGAAGCCGGCATTTCCTCAACTGTCAGCTTATCGAGAAGCTTTCTTCTGGAGGTTGCCTGCTTTGATTTAGACTTATTTGCAGAGAAGCGCTGCACAAAAGTCTGCAGCTCGCGCATCTTTTCCTCTGTCTTTTTGTTCTGCTGCTTAATCATTGCCTGAATAAGCTGGCTGGATTCATACCAGAATTCATAGTTGCCGACGTACATCTTAATCTTGTTGTAGTCGATATCGACCATATGCGTGCACACGGTATTAAGGAAATGTCTGTCATGCGACACAACGATTATCGTTCCCTGATAGTCAAGGATGAAATCCTCAAGCCATGCAATTGCTTTTATATCGAGGTTATTTGTCGGCTCATCAAGAAGGATTATGCCCGGGTCGCCGAAAAGTGCCTGTGCAAGCAGCACCTTTACCTTTTCATTACCCGTAAGTGAGCTCATCATGCTGTACAGCAGGTCTTCCGAAAGACCCAGACCCTGTATCAGCTTTGAAGCGTCGCTTTCAGCCTCCCAGCCGCCAAGCTCCGCAAATTCACCCTCCAGCTCGGATGCGCGAAGGCCGTCCTCGTCGGAGAAATCCTCCTTCATATAAATTGCGTCCTTTTCCTTCATGATATCGTACAGCTTTTTATTGCCATAAATAACTGTATCAAGGACGGTATAGTCATCAAATGCAAAGTGATCCTGCTTCAGCACGGACATCCGGGTATTTTCGGGTATAATTACCTCGCCCTTCGTCGGCTCCAGTTCTCCGGAGAGAACCTTCAGAAATGTTGATTTTCCTGCTCCGTTTGCGCCGATTATTCCGTAGCAGTTATTATCGGTCAGCTTCAGATTTACATCTGAAAACAGCGGTGTACCGCTGAAATTCACAGAAACGTTGCTTACTGTAATCATATTCTTTCCCTTTTCCTTTTTCCTTTTTTGTCGGGGCTCTGCCCCAAACCCTGACAGGGGCTTTGCCCCTGTACCCCACGGCCTTTGAAAAGGCCGGCGAAACTTTGAAATTTTATTAAATAATTTTAATTAAGCTATAATTATTTTATGGCGCTCAATCCGAGCAAGTGGAACGAGCGACTACGCAAACAAGGGTGCAGCGTCACGCTGCCCTTTGAAAAGCCGGCGAAACTTTGAATTTAAACTTTGAATTTAATATTATATATTAAAGTGTATTATGAGGTCATGAAAACATTGTGAGTGCGTCCCAGTCATATTCCCTCAGCCGACCAAAATTCTGCAGCTCCGGGTAATCCCACTGCCGCAATATCTCATATGCAGCTATTGCAACAGAATTTGACAGGTTCAGGCTGCGTGCCTCACTTATCATGGGTATGCGCACCGTTGTATCCGGATTTGCAAAAAGCAATCCCTCCGGCAATCCTTTCGTTTCCTTTCCGAAAACAATGAAACATTTATCAGGGTATTCAATATCCGTATAAACATGCTTTGCCTTAGTCGAAAAGTAGTAAAAGCTGCCGTCTCTGTTCTTTTCAAAAAAATCATCCAGATTATCATAGTACGTGATATCCAGCAGATGCCAGTAATCCAGTCCTGCTCTTTTCAGGTGCTTATCCGTGGGAGTGAAGCCCATCGGCCGCACAATATGCAGCCTTGCACCCGTCGCGGCGCAGGTTCTGGCTATATTTCCCGTATTCTGCGGTATTTCCGGCTCTACGAGAACAATATTGAGCTGTGCCATATAATTATTCCTTTTTTCTTTCCTTAATCAAACAGGAGAAAACCGCAGCTTCCTCCTGTTTCGGTTTATTCACTTAATAGTGCCTCTATGTTGATAGTCAGCTCTCCTCCAAATATTCCAACCGGAACATCCTCAGTAAAGCTACAGGGCGTAAGTCTGAGCCACAGTATCCTCGTTAAGCTGGACGTCAAACGGAGCGTGAAAAACATCACTTTTTCCACCCTTGCTTTTCACAAATGCTTTCAAGGCAAAAAACAACACACCGAAAGCCGCTGGTGCCTTGTACCCTGCGCCGGTTACATATCGTAAATAACGCCGTTTATCAGTTCTGCCCTGATATTCTCAGTCAGAGCATATAATTTATCAATGCTGTATTCTTCAACATTATACGCCTCTGTCAAAATAAAGCACCTCTATTACGGCAGAATATCAGAACTTTCTGAAGCGTTCATATCTTTTCTGCAGAAGTGTGTCGGTATCCACCGCTTCCAGCTTATCAAAGGTACGGGCAATTAGTCCCTTGAAGCTTTCGAACATGATGCTGTCAAGATTTCTCGGCTCACGGATGATTCTTTCGATAACACCCATTTTGAACAGATCCTGGCTTGTCAGCTTCAGGCATTCACTTGCCTCTGCGGTTTTTGAGGAATCCTTCCACAGAATGCTTGCGCAGCCCTCGGGGGAAATAACGGAATAGATGGAATTTTCAAGCATCCATACCTCATCCGCAACAGCCAGTGCCAGTGCACCGCCGCTTCCGCCTTCACCGATAAGAACAGAGATAATAGGTGTTCTCAGGGTCATCATTTCCATCAGGTTTTCGGCAATTGCCTCGCCCTGACCTCTTTCTTCAGCGCCTATACCGCAGTATGCGCCGGAAGTATCAACAAAGCACAGCACCGGACGGTGGAATTTTTCCGCCTGCTTCATAAGGCGCAGTGCCTTGCGGTAGCCCTCTGGGTGAGCGGAACCAAAATTATGGTCCATTCTTTCCTTAAGGTTTCTGCCCTTTTCAAGGCCGATAACGGTAACGGGCTTATCGCAGATCTTACCAATACCGCCTATAACAGCCTTATCGTCAGAAAAACGCCTGTCGCCGTGCAACTCAAAAAAGGTGTCGCCGAAAAGCTTGTTTATATAATCCACTGAAGTCGGGCGGTCGTTTGCTCGTGCCGCAGTAACATGGTCAAATGCACTCACCTTACTCGCCCTCCTTTTCCTCAGTCCTGCAGCCGTGAAGCTCAAGCAGGTCTGCAAGTGTTTTCTTCATTTCGTTTCTTGTCACAACAGCATCAATAAAGCCCTTTTCCAGCAGGAATTCAGCCGACTGGAAATCCTTCGGAAGCTTCTGACGTATTGTCTGTTCAATTACTCTCGGACCCGCAAAGGCAATGAGAGCACGCGGCTCGGAAAGAATGATATCGCCCTCCATCGCAAAGCTTGCGGTGACGCCGCCCGTTGTAGGATCGGTCAGCACGGTGATATACAGCAGTCCTGCGTCGCTGTGGCGCTTAACTGCGCCGCTTGTCTTTGCCATCTGCATAAGGGACAGTATACCCTCCTGCATTCTTGCGCCGCCGGAAACAGTAAATACCACTGTTGGCAGTCCGTTATCTGTAGCATATTCAAATGCGCGGGTTATTTTTTCTCCGGTAACCGTTCCCATAGATCCCATCATGAATTCAGAATTCATAACGACAAGGACGGTTTTTATTCCCTCAATCGTTGCAACGCCGGTAATGACGGATTCATTTTCGCCGCTGTTGATTTTGGCGTTTTTGAGCTTTCTGGTATAGTCAGGGAAGTCGATAATATTTTTAGATGTCATATCTGCGTCAAATTCGACGAAGCTTCCCTTGTCCGCTGTCATATCTATACGGACTCTTGCCGGAATTCTGAAATGGTAGCCGCATTTCGGGCAGACCTTCATATTATCCGCAAGGTCAGATGACAACACCGGAGTTTTGCACACGGGGCACTTTACCCACAGCTCATCCGGAATATACGGACGGTTATCCTGCTCGACGCCCTGCTTTTCAAGCTCATTTTTCGGTTTCAGGAAATTAAAAATATCTGATGTATTCAAAACTGCACACAACCTATCTCAAAGTAATATGTACAATGCACTGTATGCTCAAAGGCTATAATGTACAGTGTATGGGATTATACCGGTGCCTCGTCACGCTGGCGGCTTTCATATTCCAGGCGCACGCTGCGCTCCTCCATGAAGCCGGTAGTATATTCTCCGGATACAAACTTCGGATCCGAGAGAATGTCGATATGAAGGTCACGGTTATGCTTGATTCCGTTGATGGTAAGCTCAGACAGCGCCATTTTCATCTTGCGGATAGCAAGCTCTCTTGAGCGTGCCTGAACAATAAGCTTTCCTATCATGGAATCGTAATAAGGCGGTACGGAATAATCCTGATAAATAGCCGTATCAAATCTTACGTTAGGACCGCCCGGAACGTGGATGAAATTGATTGTACCGCAGCCGGGGCGGAAATCATGATCAACATCCTCAGCGTTTATACGGCACTCGATTGCATTACCGTGGAGGAATACCCTGTCCTGAGTTACGGTCAGCTTTGCGCCGGAAGCGATTCTAATCTGCCACTGCACGATATCCAGTCCCGTTACCATCTCGGTAACAGGGTGCTCAACCTGCAGTCTTGTATTCATTTCCATGAAGTAGAAGTTTTTATCCTTATCAAGAAGGAATTCAACAGTACCGGCGTTTTCGTAGCCGACTGCCTTTGCTGCCTTTGCGGCAGCGTCCATCATGTTCTTGCGTATTTCCGGAGTTATTGCCGGAGACGGACTTTCCTCGATAAGCTTCTGGTTTTTGCGCTGAACGGAGCATTCACGCTCGCCCAGACATACAACATTGCCGTATTTGTCGGCAAGAAGCTGCATTTCTACATGCTTTACGGGGAAAAGGAATTTTTCCATATATACGGCACCGTCACCAAAGGCGCTCTGTGCCTCTGCTTTTGCGGAAAGGAAGGCATTATCGAATTCCTCAAGGCTGTTAACCCTGCGGATACCTCTTCCGCCGCCGCCTGAGCGTGCCTTGACAAGCAGGGGAAATCCTATCTCCTGCGCAGTTTTGCGTGCCTCGTCGATATCCTCAATAATATCGCTGCCCGGAGTAACAGGAACGCCTGCAGCCTTCATGGTGCGGCGCGCCTCATCCTTATCGCCGAGACGTTCTATCATTTCCTTGGAAGGACCTATGAATTCAACATTGCATTTTTTGCACAGCTCGGCAAATTTTGCATTTTCGGACAGCAGACCATATCCGGGGTGGATTGCCTGTGCGCCCGAAACGACTGCAACCTCAAGGATCGCAGCCATATTGAGGTAGCTTTCCGATACCTGAGCGCCGCCGATGCAGTATGCCTCGTCCGCCATTGTTACATGCAGGGCGTCCTTGTCAGCCTTTGAATATACGGCTACGGTGGAAATACCCATTTCGCGGCACGCGCGGATAATTCTGACGGCGATCTCTCCTCTGTTTGCTATCAGTATTTTTGAAAACAACGAGAACACCTCTCTTTAATCATAGTAGGTGCTGCATCAGAGCAGCGCAAATGAGAATTCGGCGCTGACGCAGAGCTTTCCGTCAACATAGCCCTTGCCCTTGGCAAAGTAGAAATGCTCTCTTTTTACGTCGGTGATCTCGCACTTTATATCAAGTGTATCTCCGGGGAGAACCTTGTTTTTGAATTTAACCTTATCAAGACCCGTGAAATAGGGTGTTGCGCCCGAAGCCTTGTCTGCGATAATAACGCAGCATGCCTGAGCCATAATCTCGCACAGGATAACGCCGGGGACAACAGGATTTCCCGGAAAATGACCGTCCAGGAACCATTCCTCGCCGGTGATATGCTTTTTACCCTCGCAGCTGTTTTCACCTGTTTTGGTTGCCTCGTCAATAAGGAGCATGGAATTTCTGTGAGGCAGAATCTGCATTATCTCTTCTTTATTCATAACGATGCTCCTCCTTATTTAATCATGAATATCGGCTGACCGTATTCCACTACCTGGCCGTTTTCTACGCATACCTTTACGATTGTACCGCTCTTTTCTGCGGTAACCTCGTTCATGAGCTTCATTGCCTCAATAAGACAGAGAACATCGCCCTTCTTTACAGTACTGCCTACTGTTACGTACGGATCGCTGTCAGGTGAGGGTGCTGCATAGAACACACCTACCATCGGAGATTCAACCGGTGTACCTTCTTCTTCCGAAGCCGGAGCTGCCGCCGGTGCGGAAGCTGCTGCCGGTGCAGAAACCGCAGCCGGAGCTACAGCAACTACCTCTGAGGCAGGAGCTGCAGTCGTAGTAATAATGCTTTTTTCGTTTTTCTGACGGATGCTGATACATTCGTTTTCGCCAAGGCAGATATCAACTGCTGTTGCCTTTGAAGCGTCAAAAGCTGCAAGCAGCTCTTTTATCTCATCTATGCTGTACATCTGAAAAACACCTCTTTCGGATTATTAATTTCAGGGAACTTCTGCGCATCAGACCTTGCGCATTGCAAGGCATGCGTTGTGGCCGCCGAAGCCGAAGGTCGTTGAAAGACCGAGGGTTACGTCAGCATTTACAGCCTTGTTCGGAGTATAATCAAGATCACATTCCGGATCAGGAACCTTATAGTTGATTGTCGGCGGAATCACTCCGTCGCGAAGTGCCAGTGCGCAGGCAATTGCCTCAATTGCACCGGTAGCGCCCAGCATATGTCCCGTCATGGACTTTGTTGAGCTTATGTGAGCCTTGTATGCACGCTCGCCGAGAACCTTCTTGAAGGCCTTGGTTTCGCCTGCATCGTTGAGGTTTGTTGATGTACCATGAGCATTGATGTATATTTCCTCAGTGCCCTCGTAGCCCGCCTCGTCAAGAGCAAGCTGAACGCATCTTGCAGCGCCCTCGCCCTCCGGATCCGGAGCGGTGATATGGTGAGCGTCGCAGGTATTGCCGTAGCCGCAGATCTCTGCATAGATCTTTGCGCCTCTTGCCACTGCATGCTCATATTCCTCAAGGATGAGAATACCTGAGCCTTCGCCCATTACAAAGCCTGCACGTTCCTTATCGAAGGGAATGGATGCTCTTGAGGGATCGTCGGTCAGTGTAAGAGCCTTACAGCTTGTAAAGCCATTTATTGCAAGAGGAGTAATCGTAGCCTCTGTGCCGCCGGCGATAACAGCATCTGCCATGCCGAACTTGATTGCGTGGAATGCCTCGCCTACTGCGTGAGTAGAAGTAGCGCATGCCGTTACAACGGGAAGGCACGGACCCTTCGCCTTATATTTTATTGCAACGTTGCCGGAAGCAATATTGCAGATCATCATCGGGATAAAGAACGGAGAAATATTCTTTCCGTTATAGAGGTTAAGGCTCTGCTCGTAGAAGGTATGGATTCCGCCTACACCGGAGCCGATATAACAGCCCAGACGCTCGGGCTCAACCTTGCCCTCGATGCCGCTGTCCTCCATTGCCTGAGTTGCCGCTGCCATTGCATACTGGCAGAAAAGATCCATTCTGCGGCACTCTCTTTTGTCTATATACTGTGTGGGATCGAAATCCTTTACCTCAGCAGCAACCTTAGCCTTAGTCTCGGCAGGGTCGAAATGAGAAATGATATCGATGCCGCATTTACCGCTTTTCATAGCTTCCCACATTGTCGAAGCGTCATTTCCGATAGGAGAAATAGCTCCTATGCCTGTAATTACAACTCTTTTCATCTGTGTCTTTTCCTTTCCGTAGGATCATGATATTGTCTGCAGTCGTTTATCAGGTTGCAAGAGCACCGTCAACACGGATTACCTCACCTGAAATATATGATGCTTCGTCGGAAGCGAGAAATACTGCGAGGTTTGCAATATCGTCCACCTGACCCATGCGCTTCATGGGGATGGCTGCAAGGGCTGCTTCCCTTGCCTTTTCGGGCATAGCGTCCGTCATATCGGTCTTGATAAAGCCCGGAGCAATTGCATTGACGGTAACGTTTCTGGAGCCGAGCTCCTTTGCAACAGACTTAGTCATACCGATAAGTCCAGCCTTTGAGGATGAATAATTGACCTGACCTGCGTTGCCGGTAAGTCCTACGATAGAGGACATATTGATGATTCTGCCGCGGCGCTTTTTCATAAAATGCTGATATACAGCCTTTGTCATGTTGAATGCGCCCTTGAGGTTTACTGCGATAACTGCGTCGAAATCCGATTCGGTCATCTGGAGCATGAGCTTGTCCTTTGTGATACCTGCGTTGTTTACGAGAATATGAACCTCGCCGAAATCTTCGATGATCTTATCGAATGCAGCCTTACATGCCTCAAAATCGGCAACGTCGCATTCATAGCCGCAAACCTTTACGCCAAGCTCGGAAAGCTCAGCCTGTGTCTGCTTAGCGTTTTCCTCATCCATGAAGTGAAGGAAAGCGATGTTTGCACCCTGTTTTGCAAATTTCATGGCAATTTCCTTGCCGATGCCTCTGGATGCGCCTGTGATAATAGCTGTTTTACCTGTAAGCTCAAACATAATGCTGCCCCGACGCTTACTGCAAAGCGTCAAGTCCCTCCTTGTTTTCAATATTTATTGCCGTTACGTCGGCATTGATCTTTTTGGTAAGGCTTGTAAGGGTTTTGCCCGGTCCGGCCTCGAGGAATCTGTCTGCACCGTCAGCAATGAGGTTTTCGACGATCTTCTGCCAGCGCACAGGATTATTGACCTGCATGGAGATAAGCTTTTTCATATCTCCCTCGTAGGGCATAGCTGTGTAATTTGAATAAACCGGAAGCGAAGGTTCTGAGAGAGTAACATCCTGCAGGTATCCTGCAAGCTTCTCTGCAGCGTCGTTCATAAAGGGTGAATGGAACGCTCCGCTGACCGCAAGGCGCACTGCCTTGCCCTTCTGAGCCTTCACCTTTTCGCACAGCTCGTCTATCTCGCTGTTGTCGCATGCAACAACGGTCTGAGCAGGGCTGTTGTAATTAACGGGGTATGCCTTTTCAAAGCCTGAGCAAAGCTCTTCCACGGCCTCGGGGGTTATCTTCATAACCGCAGCCATAGTGCCGGGATTATCCTTTGCCGCCTGATCCATGAATTCTGCT
Organism: uncultured Eubacteriales bacterium; assembly: GCA_900315875.1. GTDB lineage: Bacteria > Bacillota > Clostridia > Oscillospirales > Acutalibacteraceae > UBA1213. The sequence goes on from ONAX01000039.1 coordinate 14,736, forward strand.
CGCTTGCATACAAGTCGGAAAGCGTCCTCGTATGTCATAATGCCGGCAAATGCCAGCGCTGCGATCTCGCCCAGTGAAAAGCCGGCTACCGCCGAAGCCTCTACGCCGCTTTCCTTAATAGCTGCTGCTGCAGCAAGATCCACTGCAAATACGCAGGGCTGGGTATTGATCGTTACGGAAAGCTCTTCCTTCGTTCCCTCAAAGCACTGAGCGATAGTGCCGGGACGTATACTTTCTGCCATATCGAATACAGCCTTTGCTGCCGGTGAATTTTCATAAAGTGATTTTCCCATGCCGGGATACTGTGCTCCCTGACCGGAAAAAACGATAACAGTCTTGCCCATTAGGTATTCCTCCTTTTAGCTCACAGCAAAGAGTAACCGCCGGTTACACCTTTAGCCGCTGATTAATCCTTGCTCCATCTGAGGATGCAGCTGCCCGTGGTAAGTCCGCCGCCGAATGCGCACATTGCGATAATATCGCCCTTTTTGAGGAAGCCTGATTTGCTTGCCTCATCAAGAGCTATCGGAACGCTTGCGGAGGATGTATTTCCGTAATGCTCAACATTGCAGAAAAATCTCTCCCTCGGAATATCAAGGTTTTTAGCCGCGGTATTGATTATGCGGATATTTGCCTGGTGAGGAATAACAACATCAACGTTGCTCTGCTGAAGTCCTGCTTCGTCAACAGCTCTCTTAATTCCGTTTGCCATTGCAGCAGTAGCGAATTTGTATACCTCGTTGCCTGCCATATGAAGAACGGCTCTTTCTTCCTCATGCTCATAGAAAGGCGATGAATTCGTTCCGTGGGGAATGCGGATCGCAGCGTCGTTTCCGACTGCTGTCAGGTGAATTGAGAGAAGATCGTCGCCCTCACCCAGAACAGCAGCAGCACCGCCGTCACCGAAAAGAACGCAGGTTGAACGGTCTGTCCAGTCAATAATGTTGGAAAGATTATCCATAGAAACAATAAGGACCTTCTTTACCTTCTTTCTTGCAAAGAAGCCTGCAGCGATATCAAGAGCATAAATAAAGCCCGAGCATGCTGCGTTTACATCAAAAGCAGCGCAGGTAGCACCGATCTCTTTCTGGATCATACAGCCCTGGGAGGGAGTAACGTTTTCGCCTCTCATTGTTGAGCAGATGATAAGATCCAGCTCCGCAGGAGTAACACCTGCGTCCTCAAGTGCCTTGTTAGCTGCTTCCACGCAAAGCTCGGTTATCGTCTCGCTTTTGCAGATATGGCGTTCGCCGATACCTGTTCTTGTACGGATCCATTCGTCATTTGTTTCGACCATTGTCGAAAGCTCATCGTTTGTCATGACATACGCCGGAACAGCCTTACCTGTTCCGAGAATACTAAAGCTCATTTTTCATCCTCCGTGTCTGTATAAAATACGGGATAGCTCGGCAGCACAACGCCGCTTACAATTATTCCAATATATACCTCTAATTCTATAACAAAACAGCTCATTTGTCAACCGAATTCAGTCAGACCATGTCAATTTGTAAAAAAAGAATAAATCATGCTGCACATACGAATAAAGTACTCCCAAAATAGCCCTATATCCATATCGCGGCTGCGGTAAACAGTCCGAACTCCCTGCCAGCGTTTGCCGGCGGGCAACCGGTTATCGCCCTTTCACCAATGCAGTGCCGGAGGAATAGTATAAAGCGGGAGTGTATGCTATGGATCTTTTTTGTGCTGCGGCTTTTTCCGCGGCTCTCAGTATCGACGCCCTTGCCATCGGCATTTCCTGCGCTGCGCGCGGAGTCAGGATTCCTGCTGCGGCAAGGCTTGTCGTATGCTTCGTTTCGGCTGTAATCACGGCAGCGGCCGTGCTGTCGGGCGGTGCGCTTTCAGCGGTCGTACCCGGCAGCGCTGCCAGGGCTTTCGGGGCTGCGCTGCTTTTCTTTCTGGGAATATATATTATCATCGGTGCATTCAAAAAGGACAGTGAAAAGGACGGGCCTTCCGTCTGCACCCGCAGCAGCAGCAGACAATGCGGCAAGGCAGAAAAAGCCCTGCGCGCTGTTGCCGGAATTCTGAAAAATCCGGAAAAGTGCGACGCTGACCATTCAAAGGCTCTCGACATGAGGGAGGCACTGTATCTCGGTGCGGCACTATCCGCGGACAGCTTTGCTGCAGGCTTCGGCGCAGGGATAGGCGGCGCCGGACTGGCGGTACCCGTTTTCTGCGGCATATTCCAGCTTGTCCTTCTGTATTTCGGCGAGCTTGCCGGACGACGCTTTATCAGAAAAGCAAAACCCGACGAGCGCATTCTGACGGCCTCGTCGGGGGTACTACTGATAATTATTGCCGCAATACGGCTTTTCTGAAACGGGTCACAGGTTGTCGATTATACCGAGATAGGGCTTAACAGCCTTGTAGATACTCTGACGTTCTGCGACATTGCCGGGCATCTGCTTGATAAAGCTGTGGTACAGCGCCTGCATATTGCCGGTTCCCTTTTCTTTGATTATCCGGCAGATTTCCGCCGCGCTCGACTTATCAAGTCCGCTGCGCATAAGCGCTGTTTCCATGAGTATGCGAATTCTGTCATCCTTTGCGTATTCATAGAGCTTCGACATTTCCTCGCGGTAATCGTGGTCGGATTTGAATCTGGCATAAATGCCCTTTGCAGCGTCCGAGCCGAAGCCGACGGACAGCACGCGGTTGATAAGCGCAAGATCGCCCGACCGCACGCTGCGGCATATCTCGCGTATGTAATCCTCGTCGCTGAGCTTTTCAGGAATATTATCGTCAGCCGCAGCAGCAGACGTTTCGTCGGTTTCCTGTACATCCGCAGACGTCTCCTGCGCCGTCTCCTTATTTGAGGAACGACGGGTACGCTTCTTTACAGGCTTTTCTTCTTCAGATTGTTCAGCGGACCTTTCTGCTTCCTGCTGAGCTGCAAGCTTTGCAGCCTCCTCAGCTTCCTTTTCCGCCTTGGATTTTCTGCCTCTCTTCTTGCGAACCGGTGCCGGCTGCATTTCGGTTTCCGTCGGCTTTTCATTCAATGCTTCAGTTGCAGCCGCCTCTGCAGGCTTTGCAGCTTCTTTGGCAGATTCATCCTTTACGGACGCTTCCTTTTCGGACTGCTTCTGTGCAGGAACAGTATTATTGATTATCGGCTTCTGCGCCGCTTCCTGCGACGGGTGCGCGCTTATGAGCAGTGCATCCACCACAGCCCTCGGTTTTGCAGGCTTTGGTGTTTCAGCCGGTTTTTGGGGTATGCTTACTGCTTCGGTCTTTTCCTTTTTCGGCTCCGCCTCGGTCTTTTGCGGTTTCTGCACGACCGGGGCAGTCTTTTTGGAAGTTTCCGGTTTATTTTCCGCCTGTTCCGGTGCAGTGCGCTGCTTACGTATCACGGTTTTTTCAACCACTGCCGTCGAGGTGGTCTTTTTCGGAGCGGAAAGCTCCTTTGCCACACTCGAAAAGCCAACCCGGCTCTTCCTTCCCCTGCTCTTTTTCTGGGTCGTTTCAACGGTTATCGGGGATTTGAATTCATACGCCTCCTCACCCACTGCAGGAGTAAGAAAGTTTATCAGCTCAATATCGACATTCTTGCTCTGCCAGTGTTTGACAAGCGCCTTATATCCCTTATCGTTGGAATACACAACGAACGCTCTTTTAGGGTGGCGCTGGATAAGATATGACAGCACGCCCATAAGCTGCAGATCGAGAGCATTATTTCCGGCTATGCACTCGACAAATTCAATATTCCTCTTATCTTTTCCGTTTCTGAGGTATTCCTGAAGCTTTCCCGAATGATACACGGTATAAAACACGATTATTTTATCCTTTTTACGGGAATTTTCAATTATTTCAAACAGCCTGTTCTGAACGTTTTCCGAATCGATAAGCAAAAATCGTTTTTTCAAACAACTTCGCCCCTTTCTTTCGACAAATTATCCTTTCTAACATTTTATATGTTTTTTCTCACTTTGTCAACGTCACAAAAAGCGAACGGTACCCGTATTAACTGCTCTTGGGACGATCACGATACCGGTTTGCTTTTGCCGCTGTGATTAAGCTGCAGATCAGTCTGCTCCGACAACCGGCATATCAAGGTTATTCCGCATTGTATTAATAACCCGTTTGTGATAAAATAAGGGAAAGATCATGTCTTGTTAAGTTGGTTGTCCGGAGGTGCTGAAATGGAAAGTGAAAAAGCGAAAAAGCTAAAAGAGATCGAAGAAAAATGCCTGCAGTGCAGCAAATGCGGACTTTGCGCCGGAAGACACAACGTTGTTTTCGGCGTGGGAAATCCTGAATCCGAGGTCATGTTCATAGGCGAGGGACCCGGCGAGCAGGAGGATCTGAAAGGCGAGCCATTTGTCGGGCGTGCAGGACAGCTTCTCGACAAATACCTTGCTGCTGTAGATCTTGACAGACGGGAGAATGTCTATATTGCAAACATAATGAAGTGCCGTCCACCGCAGAACCGCGACCCGCTGCCGGAGGAACAGGACGCATGTATACCCTGGCTGAGGGAGCAGTTTGCCGTAATCCGGCCTAAGATCGTTGTATGTCTGGGAAGAATTGCTGCAGCAAGGATAATAAAGCCGGACATT
>ONAX01000085.1 GCA_900315875.1 uncultured Eubacteriales bacterium
CCACCGAATAAAGTAGCCATACGATCTGCCTTCCCCTTTGGGGAAGGTGTCTTGCGGCAAAGCCGCAAGACGGATGAGGTCAACACCAAACTGCGGCGGGGTGCGCCGGGGTGTAAGTTATACTTGTGGAAGAGGGAAAGATGTGATATACTGAGAGGGAAAAAATTGCTTGTGAGGTAACTATGAGTAAATTGACCGATATTTCATATGTCAGGGATGTGCTGTCAAGAAACGGCTTTACCTTTTCCAAGGCGCTCGGACAGAATTTTCTGATAAATCCGTCAGTCTGCCCGAAAATGGCACAGATGTGCGGCGCCGGAGAAAACGTCGGCGTAATCGAGGTCGGCCCCGGAGCCGGAGTGCTGACGTATGAGCTTGCCGCTGTTTCACATAAGGTTGTTGCGGTAGAGCTTGATAAACGCCTGCTCCCCGTTCTGGCAGAAACTCTTGCACAGTATAATAATGTAAGTATAATCAACGATGATGTAATGAAGCTCGACCTGCATGAGCTTATACGGGATGAATTCGGCGACGGCGAGGTAGTCATCTGCGCGAACCTGCCGTATTATATCACCTCCCCCATCATCATGAGAATACTCGAGCAGCGCCTGCCCGTAAGCTCGCTTACCGTTATGGTACAGAAGGAAGCCGCCGACAGGATATGCGCCGCTCCGGGAACAAAACAATCCGGAGCAATCAGTGCCGCTGTACATTATTACAGCGAACCCGAGGTGCTGTTCAAGGTATCGAAGGGGAGCTTCATGCCGGCTCCTAAGGTAGACTCCGCCGTGATACGCCTGAACATCCTGCAAAAGTCGCCGGTGGATGTGGCAGACGAAGCTTTGTTTTTCATGGTAGTTAAGGCATCCTTCGGTCAGCGAAGGAAAACCCTGCCGAATTCGCTCAGCGCCGGTCTTTCAATGCCGAAGCCGGAAATCATTTCCGTTCTCGAAGGCGCAGGAATCAGGCCGACAGCAAGAGCCGAGGAAATGACAATGCAGAATTTCGCAGATATCGCAAATAAACTCAGCAGCCGATAATACATAATGCAGAAACGGGGACGCTTAAAACACAGGGATCCCCGTTTTTCAGCTGTTACACCTGTTTTCCTCTTCTCTGCAGCAGACAGCTCTCTGCGCGGAGATCGTCGCAAGCGTGTCGCCGAGCTGCACAAGTACCGACGACAGCAGTGCCAGCTCGTCATCATCAAGCCTGACCGCTATGATATTTGCAGTGGCTGTAACGGCAGCCGTAAGCTCGCATGGACTCATTATTCATCATCCTAAGTATAGTCTTTTGCCGCAATATCATAATATCCCGCAAAGCCTGCAAATGTGCAGGTCCGGCATATCGCGGCTTCGGGATGAAATAAAATTTTTTCAGAGAAAATGCTTTTTAAACCCCGGAAAATATGTTACAATTAAAAGTAATAATAATACTTTTCAGGAGGTCGGATATGGCATCGGACAAGAATTATCTGGAGTATATACTCGGGCAGCTGTCCGAAACGGAGGATATTTCCCACAGGGCAATGATGGGCGAATATATTATATATTGTAAAGGAAAGGTCGTCGGCGGCATATATGATAACCGTTTTCTCATAAAGCCGACAAAATCCGCCATGCAGCTGATGCCCGACGCTCCGCGTGAGCTGCCCTATGACGGCGCAAAGGAAATGCTGCTGGTGGAGGAAACCGACAACAAGGAATTCCTCAGAGAACTGATGACTTCTGTAGCAGATGAGGTGCCGGAGAAAAAGAAGAGCAGGAAAAAATAAACTGACTATTATCGGAGGTAACAAATGGCTATTTTAGACAGGCTTTTTACCAAAAACGAGTCCGACAAAACAATCGTTTCCTTTGACATAATTACGCTGCGTGAAAGCGGAATGCGATATACATGCGAATATGAAATCGTTATGAAAGACGGCAAAGCCGAGGTTTCGCAGTACGAAATCAGATATAACAGAAGCGAAGACAGGCGCGCGCTCGTAAGGCGTGCCGTTTGCAGTGCGGATACCGTGCTGAAGCTTTTAAACGACTGCCGGTTTATCTCGTGGAACGGGTTCAACGGTCCGCACCCCAAGGGCGTACTTGACGGAATAATGTTCAGTCTTAAAGCGACAGTAAACGACGGCAAAAGGATTACTGCCGAGGGTTCGCAGAATTTCCCGAAGCATTACAGGGATTTTACGCACGGACTGAATAATATTCTGGAAGATTCCGGATACGAAACCGACACAGAATAAAAATGCTCACACACAAAAGCATACGGACTTAAACATACAAAAATTGCCGGCCTGATGAAATGGTCGGCGGTGATTTTTTATCTGTGACGTCCGCTGCCGGAGCTGCCCGACCCCGAAGAACGCGAGGAGTGGGACGAGCTGTGGTGCGATCTGCTGCTTGAGGAGGACCTGTGCCGCGGGGAGCTTCTGTAGGAGCGGCCTCGATCGTAATAGCTGTCGCCGTCGTAATATGACGAGCCGTTGTACGAAGAATTCTTTACAGAATGAAGAATTGCAAAAATCAATATAAGAACGATTATTCCGCCTATGATAAAATAGACAAACAGAGGCACAGTACTAATAAGCGGAAGTAATTTCATCAGAAAACTGAAGTCAATTTCATCGTACTTATCAGATCTGCTGCTGACTGATCCCGACGGACGGTCGGTGCTGAGGCCGTACTGATTGCTTACCGTATTTATTCCGCTTATCAGAGCCTTGTTTACATCATCCGAATATATCGGCTTGCCGCTCTCCGGAAGGTAATCATACATAGCCTGGAGTATCTTGTCCCTTGCGTTTGCGTCGAATATTCTTTCGGCTTTGTTGAAGGAACGTACATAGTCATAAGCCGGAGATTCGCCCTCAAAGTCAAGGTATATGAACAGACAATCCGAATTTGCGCCGAATATTGCCGCAGAGCAGTCATATGTAAAGTCCTCGGTTTCGGAATCCGATCTGTAATTGCCGCCGAGAAAAACCGCTATTCTGATTTTAGAGCTGCCGGATGCAGACTGCAGCTTTTCCCATATGCTATCCCTCTGTTCGGGAGTGAGCACCTCGGCTTCATCTTTAAAATATGCTTTTTCAGTGCGGTAGGGTGAATCTACAGAAGCCAGGACATCGGTGCCCTTGTAGTCAAATGTGTTTTTCGGCGTAACGGGGTCGGCTGCGTATGCTGTTATGCAGAAAATGCAGAGCAGACAAATGGTAAAAAGAGAAATTAATATCCTGCGTTTGATAATGACCACTCCTTTTTATTTGATAAGCCTTGCTGTTCCCTGAAGGGCTGTGAACCTTTGATGGTCACCCGTATGCGGCATGCCGCAGAGTGTGCCGTACTGCCAGGCTAATTATATCATTTTTTTCGCATCGTTACAATAATGAAACGTATTTTTTTGAAGCAAAACCGAACAGTAACATTATTACAGCATCATGCAATTCATTTTCTTTCTGACCGGCACAGCACAACGAATACAAAAACTTCACCGTACCCTTATTTCGGGAAACGGCGGAGTTATTTTCTTTATTCCAAACAGGAGACGTCAGCCAAGTGCGCTCAGCCTTTACAGTGACGCCCTGAAAATCTCAGCTATATCCTTTTCGCTCAGGGGTGCCCATGCGTTTTCAAGACCTTCGTTTTCAGCAACATGATGAGCCATTTCATCAATACGGCTTTCGTCTATGCCGACCTCTCTGAGGTGCATGGGTATTCCTATGGACTCGAAGAATCCATATGTTGCGTCTATAGCCTGTTTTGCGATTTCAAACCTGTCAAGGGCAGCGTCAATTCCGAATACGTTCACGCCGTATTTCACAAAACGGTCAACGGTCTTTTCCGAAAGAATATGCTCCATCCATCTCGGAGTGATGATTGCAAGACCCTCGCCGTGAGTAATGTCATAATATGCGGAAAGGGCATGCTCCATTCCGTGGCACGGCCAGCCGGTGTAGCTGTTACCGAGTGCGTAAATGCCGTTGCATCCGTATGTGCAGGTGAGCATCATCTCAGCTCTGGCAGTATAATCTTCCGGATTATCAAGACATTTTCTTGCGTTGACCATCAGGCTTTTCAGTCCGGCTTCCATAAAGCCGTCATTCAGCATGGTCGAATCCTCGCAGAAATACTGCTCCATAATATGATTCATTGCGTCCGCACAGCCGGCAGCGGTCTGTTTCTTTGAAACGGTAAAGGTATATTCAGGATCGAGGAATGATACCGCAGGGTAAAGGTGCGGATCCATATACCCGATCTTATCATTGGTTTCTGTTCTCGAAATAACTCCGCCGCAGTCATATTCGCTGCCTGTTGCGGCAAGCGTAATAATGTCAACGATCGGCAGCGCAGCCTTTGCCCTGACCTTGTACGAGATCAGATCCCACGGATCGCCGTCATAGAGCGCACCGGCAGCAATCGCCTTTGAGCAGTCAAGCACGCTTCCGCCGCCGACGGCAAGAATTACGTCTATGTTCTTTTCCTTGCATATCCTGACGCCTTCCAGCACACTCGGGTCATATTTCGGATTAGGCTGTATGCCGGAAAGCTCGAATACCTCAGAGCCGGCAAGCAATTCCTTCACCTTGTCGTAAAGACCGATCTTCCGGATGCTGCCGCCGCCATAGGTGAGCAGTATTCTGGGGCCGAACTGTTTCATAACTCCGGGAAGCTCAGAAACAACGCCCCTGCCGAAGATAAGTCTTGTTGGTGTCTGATAATCAAAATTCTGCATGATATGACCTCCTGTTTTAATAATACTTTTTCATTTAAGCTTAAAGCCGTCCTTGAAGGCGTCCCCTACCCTGCCGCCGACTTTGTAATATCCGTGTGTATACGGGTCAAAAGCTATAGCCTGCAGCAAGTCGATATCTACCTTTCCGTCCTTCATAACAGCTTCTTCTGCGGATGTTCTCAGGACCTTTGCAATAACACCGATACCGGTTTCATCGCTCTGGTATTCGATGAATTCACATTCCATAGCTATCGGAAATTCATTGATAACGGGAGCGTCAACAAGTTCTGTGCTTTGATGGGAGATGTCAGAACGGAACATTATACATACCTGACAAAAGATCAGTGGTTGACGCAAGGAGAATACGTACAGTTCCAATAATCTGTGTATCCCGGCTCGGATTCAGCCCTTTCTCAAGATAACTGAGAATCAAAGCGGAACAGACGATCAGCGCAAGGTGTTTTCAATGTGTTAACGATCTCCCGTAATCGGGAGCATATCTTTGTTTTCGCAATCACTCAAACTCTGTTCTTAATGTAAAGTACTCCGGCAGGTTGGTAATCTCGGTCTTTAAAAAGGCAGGATAAAAGTATTCATCTTTCAATCGGTCAAACGGCAGCCACTCAAAAATGTGGGTATGATGCCGTTCATAAAGCGTAAACTTTGCACCCTTTACCGTCAGATCTGTATCCGACACATCAAGTAGAAAATAGATGCAAAGTTCATGATAGTTCAGTTTGTCAACGTCCTCATTAAAGAACCCTTGATTCAGCCAGAGAGGACGAATGATATGAGGCGTGATACCCAGTTCCTCTTTGATTTCTCTGACAATAGCGCATTCTGCCGTCTCGCCCATTTTCACTCTGCCGCCCGGCAGATAATAGTACGGTGAGCGTTCGTCATGCATGGCAAGAATTCTGCCGTCGCGGATCATGAGTCCGCATACCCGATAATTGAATTTGTTGTTGTCAACAATGTATGAAATGTCTGTAGAATTATAATCCATTAGTTAATTCATTCCTTTAAAGTGATGGTTCTCGTCATCAATATTCATAAATATTCTATCAAATTATAAGCACAATGAAATATGACTCTTTATTACATTTTTAAAACCCGCACAGCAATACAATAATCTGCAATGCTGTGCGGTTATTCTCTTATCAGATTATCACACGATCCTTGAGAGTAACTATTCTGCTGCTGTATGAAGCAGCTTCAGCCGAGTGAGTGACCTGGAGTATGGTGATACCTTTTTCTTTGTTGAGCCTTTTGAAAAGCTGCATGATCTCAGCGCCCGAAGCTGCATCAAGATTACCTGTCGGCTCATCTGCAAGAATTATTTCCGGTTCTCCGATGACAGCTCTTGCGATCGCAACACGCTGCTGCTGACCGCCTGAGAGCTGTGCAGGATATGAACGTTTTTTATCCTGAAGTCCTGTGATAGAAAGTATCTCCTCATATTTTTCTTTGTAATCGGAAAGCTTTTTACCGCTCATTTCAAGCGACAGAAGGATATTGTCCTCAACATTCAGGTTTGCAGCAAGGTTATAGAACTGAAATACAAAACCCAACTTCTCACTGCGCAGCTGAGAAAGCTTTGAATCGTTCAGCTTTGAGATATCCTGACCGGAAACCGTGATCTCACCTTTGAAA
>ONAX01000083.1 GCA_900315875.1 uncultured Eubacteriales bacterium
TGCCGCAGAGCCCGAAAAGGAAGTTGTCGCAGAACCTGAAAAGAAAGCTGCCGCAGAGCCCGAAAAGGAAGTTGTCGCAGAACCTGAAAAGAAAGCTGCCGCAGAGCCAGCAGCTAAAGCAAAGCCCGAGGAGCAAAGCTCAGGCGAGCTGTACCATGCACCGGAGCCTGAAAAGAAGGAAAAGCCGGCGGACGGAAAGATCGCACTGTCGTTCAAAAAGGATGAAAACGGAAATATCGTGCTCGATCAGGTAACCGGAAGCGACGGCGCGCCTGTACAGGTTGAAATCAAGGACGGCAATGCCGAAGCCAAGGCTAAGGCAGAGAAGAGAGCAAAGCAGGAGCAGGAAAGACGTCAGCGCAAGGCTGCCGCTAAGGCGGAAAAGAGAAAAGCAAGAGAAGAAGCCGCAAGACTGCAGAAGGAAAAGGAAGAGGCTGAAAAGCTCGAAAAAGAAAAGCTTGAGGCTGAAAAGCAGAAGAAAGAAGCCGAAAAGCAGGCAGCTGAAAAAGCAGCAGAAGCAGAAAAAGCGGAAGGCTCAAAATTTGAAAAGCTCTTCGGAGATAAGGAAACAAAGAGCGCACCTGTCGCTCCCGTTCAGGAGAGCAGCGATGACAGCGGTCTTTCCGAATATGAAAAGAAATTCGGAAAGGGTAAGGCTGCAGCAGGAGTTGCTGCAGGAGCAGTTGTCGGCGCCGCTGCAGGTGTTGCAGCAGCATCGGCGGCGTCCGCAGTTTCAGGCGCACAGGCAGTGCCCGGTGCGGCAGTTGCAGCAGCAACACAGGTTCCCGCAGAATCAGCTGCTGAGAGCACAGTACCCGCACAGCAGATCACAGAGAGCGCGCCCGAAAAGAAGGATCTTTCACCCGCAGAGCTGCTCGGTGCAGAACCGCTTGCACCGGCTGTACCTGTAGAGGAAGCAGCAGATGTATTCGCTGCAGCAGCAGTAACCGCCGCAGCAGAGCAGGAAGCCGGCACACAAGAAGCTCCGGCAGAACCCGAAGTTCCGGTAGAGCCCGTCAGACCTGCATTTATATTCGAGCGTGACGCCGGAATCGTATTTGAAAGAGCTCCGCAGCAGCAGCCGCTGAGCGTCGGCGCAGATACTCCCTTTACGCACATTCCAAGACTTGAAAGCGTCAACGCTGAAGACTATAACAGAGAATTCGAAGCACTTCGCAATGCTGCAAAATCCGACCCCGCTCCGACAGACAGAACGGAATTCGAAAAGAAATTCGGTACTACAAAGGCAGTCGCACCTGCAAATGACACAGGCAGTATGCCAGGATATGACGACGGCACGAAGGATCCTTTTGCACCGGGCAGCGGACTTGAGGAAAGCACCGAGGCACCGGCTAAGAAGTCCGGCAGCGGCTTCGGCTCAAAGCTCAAGCGCTCAATCGGAAAGCTGTTCTCTTCGGCAGAGGAAGAAGAGGAATAAGTCGGACAATTCACAATAATAAATAATGGTACGATTTGGCACGGTTTACGCAAAAATCAGTATCGCCTGTCAAAAAGTCAGGAGTGACATATGGAAAAGATAATCATACAAAATGTCAGGATTCTCGACCCGGCGTCCGGACGTGATGAGCAGGGCAGCATCTATATCGAAAACGGTGTTTTTTCAGCGCCGTTTGAATCTGCGGACGGCGCTGTTGTGATAGACGGCAGCGGACTTACTGCAGCTCCGGGTCTTGTTGACCTGCATGTTCACCTGCGCGACCCCGGTCAGACGCAGAAGGAGGATATTCTCACAGGCTGTCGCGCAGCTGCGGCAGGAGGAGTGACCTCGCTGCTTGCAATGCCGAATACATCGCCGGCGGTTGACAGCCCCGAAACAGTAAGCTATATCCTCGAAAAAGCAAAGAATGCAGATGCGCATGTCTACGTTGTCGGCGCAATAACAAAGGGACTCAAAAGTCAGCAGGCGACCGATATTGACGAGCTTTACCGCGCAGGAATAAGCGCTTTGTCGGATGACGGCAGACCGGTTGAAAATACGGTCATGATGGTAAACGCCATGAAAAAGGCAGCCGCGCTCGGTATTCCGGTTACGGCGCACTGCGAGGACCCATACCTTGCAGGCGGTAAGGTGAACGAGGGCAGGGTGAGCGAGGCTCTTGCGGTGAAGGGTATGCCCAGGGCTGCAGAGGATGCGGGAACAGCCAGAGAAATTTCACTTGCTGCGGCATATGATGTGCCTGTGCATATCTGCCATGTTAGCACAAAAACCTCAGCAAATATGATTCGCGCAGCAAAGCGCGACGGGGTAAAGGTCACAGCAGAAACAGCTCCGCATTACCTTATGCTGACTGAGGATGCAGTGATGACAAGGGATGCCGATTACCGCATGAATCCGCCGCTTCGTACAGAAGACGACAGGCTTGCTATGATCGAGGCACTGTGTGACGGTACTATCGATTCAATTGCGACCGACCATGCTCCGCATACTCCCGAGGAGAAGGCTGATTTTGTTTCGGCGCCGAACGGCTCCATCGGGATGGAAACCTCCTTTGCGGCAAGCTACACGGTGCTTGTCAAGGGCGGATATATGAGTGAAGCTCAGCTTATAGAAAAGATGTCATGCGCTCCTGCGCGCATCCTCGGCATAAAGGCAGGCAGCCTTGCAGAAGGTCAGACCGCTGACGTTATGCTGTATAAAAAAGAGGACTGGACAGTTGATCCCGACGCACTGCACGGTAAGTCGCGTAATACCCCGTTCAAGGGACTGACCCTTGCGGCAAAGGTCAAGCTGACCGTCTGCGGCGGCAGGATAGTATTTAATGAAATCTGAGGAGGATTATTATGTCATTTGAAAGACTTGTTGAAGATATCAGAAAAAAGCAGAACCCTACAGTTGCAGGACTTGATCCGAAGCTCGACTATATTCCCGATTATATAAAGGATATTGCATTCGATCGCTACGGCAGAACCCTTGATGGCGCTGCAGAAGCACTGTTCCAGTTCAATAAGGGACTTATAGATTCCCTGTGTGACATCGTTCCGGCTGTAAAGCCCCAGGCTGCTTACTATGAAATGTATGGCTGGCAGGGTGTTCGCACTCTGGAAAGAACAATAGCCTACGCTAAGGAAAAGGGCATGTTTGTAATAACAGACGGCAAGAGAAATGATATCGGCGCTACAATGCAGGCTTATGCTGCAGCTCACCTCGGAGTGACCGATGTGGCAGGCGAAAGTGTAGCAGCATTCGGTGCTGATGCTCTGACGGTAAACGGATATCTCGGAACAGACGGAATCAAACCTCTGCTTGAAATCTGTAAGGCTGACGACAAAGGTATATTTGTTCTTGTAAAGACATCCAATCCCTCATCCGGCGAACTTCAGGACAGAATTCTGGACGATGGCAAGACCGTATACCGCACAATGGGCAATATGTGCGAACAGTGGGGCAGCATTGATGTTGGTGAAAGCGGTTATTCATGTGTCGGCGCTGTTGTTGGCGCAACCTACAGCGCACAGCTTGGCGAGTTGAGGGGTGCTTTGCCGCACACATTCTTCCTCGTTCCGGGCTACGGCGCACAGGGCGGCGGTGCTGCGGACGTTGCACCTGCCTTTGACAAAATGGGCAGAGGTGCTATCATCAATTCCTCAAGAGGAATTATGTGTGCATGGAAAAAGGAAGGCTGTGCACCTGAGGAATATGCAGATGCCGCAAGGAGAGAGGCTATCCGCATGAGAAACGAAATCATGGGCTTTATCGGGGAGATAATCTGATAATTTTGGGGCTGTGAGTTTTTCACAGCCCCCATTTCATACGTCCGGTACGATGTTAAATTACATTCTCAGTCACGCCTACGGCGTGCATAGTCATTCGCAACCAATAAATTCACCCCTTGCCGAGGGATTCTCAGGCAAGGGGATTTCGCCCTCTGCGGAGGGCGACGAAGGACTCTTCTCGCCTGCCGGCTCGGTTGGTGCTTCGTACCCCAAGGGCACTTCCTTCGGGCGCCTTCGGCAGAGGTGTCCACCGGACACCCGCACCCCTCGACCCGCAGTCTTTGAAAAGGCTGGCGAAACTTTTAATTTCTGGCGTAATTAAACTCCAGCCGCGGTCAATGAACTTGCGCCGCTCAATCAGAGCGAGTGAAACGAGCGACAGGCGCGAAACGACATTACCCCATCACTTCGCATAAAAAGTATGTGTTTTCTTGCCGCTTTGCTTCGACCTGTACATGGCTTCGTCCGCCTTTTCAAACATTCCTGCCGTTTCGGAAACATCATCTCCGTGTACAATGCCAACGCTTACCGAAATCGGCGGCAAACCGTCAGAGCCATCCATAAGCTGACTGTTTATGCGATCTATCTTAGCACTTATAAGCTCCTTCATCGTCTTATAGGAATGTGCCATGAATACTACAAATTCATCTCCGCCTATGCGACATACGTAGTCGTTGTTGCGGAAGTTTCTTTTTAGAGTGGTGACAAGCTTCTGCAGAACCTGATCCCCAACTTCATGACCGTAGGTATCATTGATAGTCTTGAAATTATCTACATCAAACAGGATCATGTGCGTACTGTTTACATCAACAGTGGACAGAAGCAGATCATATCCCGAACGGTTATATGCACCCGTCAGCTCGTCGTGAGAAGCCTTGAAATTCAGACGCTCAAGGCTGACCCTGTATATTGAGTACATCTCTTATTATAGGTGCGCGCCAGATAGCGGAATTCGTTTGCGCCGATCTCGGGAATGGGGTCATCTGTCTTTATTTTATCGACAGCCTTCAGTACCGGTCTTATGCCAAGGTGAGAAGTCAGCACAATTATAAAAACTATAACCAGAGTCTGAATAATGCTCATAACAGCTACCGCGATCAGTCCCTTGTACAGCTGTTGGAGGGCATCGTTCTCTTCGCTGCGCGCAAGCGCCTCAAGCTCGCTCAGGCTATCCTTCATATTCAGGCGGATAAGCTTCTTTTGAGAATAATAGTCGTTATTCAGAACCATTTTTGTGGCAAGCAGCATCTTATCCTCAGCGGACAGCGCCGCATCCTCACTGCTGAGCTGTACCCCGTTCAGGATTTCGGGATAATCCGTATAACCCTTAGCGTCTATTACAAGACGCATGGAATAGTATTCCTGATCCATAAGCTCAACAGATGCGTCCATCGCCTTCTGCAGCTGAGAAAGAGCCGCTGCGTTTTTCGGATCCTCCGCCATTTTTTCTATTGCCTTTTCTCTGCGGTTATTTTCAAATGCCTCGTTGAAATATTCGTTCAGAAAGCGCATATCGCCATCTATCGTAAAGCGCTGCACATTTTCGGTCAGATAGTCGGAAGCATCCATCAGCTCGTGGGCAGCTCCTTCAAGCTCCACATGATCGTTTGACGCATCGGACAGGTTATTGAAGGCAGAAGAAAGAAAATATGTTGCAGCAATAGTAAGCACAAAAACTACTATTGCCACAACTATCAGCCACGCATAGACAATGCGCAGGGAGATCCCCTTTACCTTCTTATTTTCAGACGCCATAATAGTAAGCCCCCGTTTGTGTTTTTACGGTAAAGTTGTATGATGAAAATGAAATTTATAACCGTGAATTATCATTCAACATTATTTTACCATCAATGACATTTTAAAGCAAAACGAATTTCTTACAAAATAGCACTATAAATGACGAATTTTGCATGTTTTGTGTAACTAACTTTAGCCAAAAATACCAATATACAGCATAGTTTACAGAATAAATATTATCTTTTATGCAATTTTTATAATTATATTTCCCCGGCATTACCGGCTGTTTATTGCACAAGCTCCGGGTTAAGTCTGCTGTAGTGGAATATATATTGCTGTGCGATTCCTGCGTGCTGTCCGAGCTGCTCAATGGTGACATCGGAAAAGAGTGTAGACATTGCCTTTTTCATCCAGACATCTACCGGAAAGGCTTCAAGCCGATGCAGACCGTACAGAAGTGTACATTCGGCAACCTTTGCGCCAACGCCCTTTATTTTCATCAGTTCAGTGCGGCATTCATCTATCGGCCGGTCGTACATGGAATACAGCTTTACTTCATCTGATGCAACCCTGCGTGCTGCGTCGATTATATATTTTGCCCGAAAGCCTGCCCGCAGGTCAGAAAGATCCTCCGGTTCAAGACCGGCAAGTCTTTGTGCATCCGGAAATGAGTAATACCCGCCGCAGTCATCTCCGAAGCCCTCGCAGAGCCGGGAAATAATGCCTTTTATACGCGGAATATTGTTGTTTTGCGAAATTATGAAGGAGCAAAGAGCCTCCCACGGCTCCTGCGAAAGGATCCGTATGCCGTCGATGCTGTCCACAGCGCAGGACAGCGCCGGGCAGGCGGTGCGCAGGCTGCTGCGGATTTCGTCGTAATCTTCGTCAAGGTCGAAATACCCTGACCACAGGGAGTCCATTTCTCCGGGGGTAACGTTTTCTATTATTATTCCTCTGTCGGTGCTTCTGAGTGTCAGTTTTTTTCCGCGGACTATGCCGCTCCACGAGGAATCGGGATTTTCCTCCCACCGGAAGCACTGACCGCAGTCAAAGGTATTTTTCAGGTCAAAACCGCCGCCGCCGGATATTAATGCGCAGCCGTTTTCCGATATATAATTCATTATCCGACATCCTTTACGTTATTTTTACTCAATTTTACATTACTGTCAAAAAAAAGTCAATATAATGGGGGAGTGGATATTTTTCAGCTTACATACGATCAGAAGAGTAATCACAGATTGAAAATAAAAAAGACTGCAGCATTGCTGCAGCCTTTCTGCTTTGGTTTGCCCGAAATGGGCAGTAACTTGGCGGTGAAAGTCCGCTACACGCTTGGCAGTAGGAAGTGTTAGCTGATGGCAAGGGTGTCCATCGTG
>ONAX01000084.1 GCA_900315875.1 uncultured Eubacteriales bacterium
TTTGAGGATGGCGACGAGGAGCTTGACACCTCTGAATACAAGGGCGGCGAAAATGTAACTGTAGTTATTGCAGACGGCAAAGAGCAGCTTACGACGAAATTTCTGGAGGACAGTCTGAAAAAATCCGGTGCTGAAAGAGTAATGATTGAATACAACGGCATGTGGATGATTCAGGAGCTTGGAATGATTCTCCCGAGAAACTGGCAGGTATACCAGATTATGATGATGGCGGATGCAAACAGCTTTGTAAGCTACAACAACAACATGCGCCAGCTTGTTTTTGATAAGCTGAATAATGCCGAGGTTGTTTTCTTCAACCGCTGCAAGCCGGATATTGACAAAATGCCGCTGCATGCAATTGTGCGTGCCGTAAGCCGCAGGACTGCAATAGTATACGAGTATGAAGACGGTACTATGGAAAACGATGATATTGAAGATCCCCTTCCCTATGACATTGATGCTCCGGTAATTGATGTCAAGGATGAGGATTTCGGTCTTCTGTATATGGATGCAATGGATAAGCCTGAAAAATACAGCGGGAAAACAATTCGCTTCAAGGCTCTTACCGCCCACAGTCCGAAGCTTCCCAAGGGCAGTTTTGTAGGTGGCCGTTTTGCAATGCAGTGCTGTGCGGAAGATATTCAGTATGTCGGCTTTATGTGCCGCTGGAAACAGGCTGATACCATTAAGAATAAGGGCTGGTATTATGTTACAGCTGAGGTAAAAGCAGAAAAGGATAAGCTTTTCAGCGGTCAGGTTGGCCCGATGTTCTATGTTAAGGAAGTAAAGCCTGCAGAAAAGCCTGAAGAAGAAACAGTATATTTCTACTAATAAATAAGCCGCCTTTTTAAATTCAGGCGGCTTAAAATTTGGGAGGTATAAAAAATATGAAAATTAAGAAAACAGTAATTATTGCTGCAGTTCTTGCAGCTGTACTTTCGGTAACTGCTGTCGGATGTCAGGGCAGTGCTGACAATTCCTCTGCAGTGGCTACAACATCTCAGAACAGTGCAGCAAACGTCAGCGACGGTAACAGTGAATCATCAAATCAGACAATTGATTTTACTACTACTGATGTATACAAAATAATTGAGCCTTTAAAGGGTAAGCCTGCAGTAAAAATGACAATTAAAATCAACTATAAACACAATGAAGGTGATGTTTCACTTGAAACAACTACCTACTATTTTGATACGGAGAAGGTTGAAGCTTCATTTGATAAAAACGGTAATAAAACAGCCGTAATTTATGACTCCGAAACACAGAAGATATATGCTGCTAACCTGACAAAGAAAAAATATTTCGTCCTTACTGATGGTGAGACAATAAATAAAGAAGACATTCAGTTTGACCCGTCCAATATCTTTGTAGTATCTGACAAAGTAAATTACACCGTAGATTCTGATGGCGTAATTATTGCAGAATCAGTTCAAACCAGTGCGGAATCTGAATATCCACGTTATCAGGGTAAGCTGAAAAAGGATGGAGACAACAGCGTTAGCCTTGAAGTCTATCAGTTAATTGCAGAGGACCAGGAACCTATAAAAGAGCTTGGAGAGGTACTTTATTTTTCTGAAGGAAATGTTAATGATAAAAAACAGTTTTCGCTTGATGGTTTGACAGAAATAGCAACTCCGGAAAATCTTTCTGAGGCTGTCTTAAATGGAGATGGAAACATCTGGGAAGGTGACGAAGTCAGCAAAAGCGACGAAAGCTCTGAAGACAACGAAAAAACAGAATAATATTATAAAAAACCCGGTAGTCATCAGGACTACCGGGTTTAGTTTTATTCTCCGAAAATAAATTCAGTCAGTTCTTCTCTTGCCTTATCTTCATCAGTGATTACCAATGCGAGTCCGGCATTATCCGTCCACTGATCGTAATAGTTATCCCTTTGCGGAACCCTGTACTGTTCTCTGTCCCAATTCAGCGCTCCGATAAGTGACGCTGCTTTACCGGTGACGGCAGCAGGTGACATATTAGTTGTAACATACGGGGAAACGCTTATTCCGACGGCTGACAAACGAAATGGGTCAGCACTTTTCAGCTTCGACAGAACTGTGTCTATGACCATTCTCTGCCTCCATGCGCGGTCAAAATCCGACCCTGCACTATCTCTATTTCTTGCATACCAGAGCGCCTGGCGGCCGTTCAGGTGTATTTTTGTTACGTAATCTCCGTCGTCATTCAGTTCATAGGAATAATTATCTGCATTTAGCTCTTTTTCACTATCGGTCTGTTTGTTGCGATATGACTGCCAATCGATATATTCAACCTCCTCGTAAGTGAGGTTCATATCAAGACCGCCGAGAGAATCAACAATATCAGTAAATGAATTAAAGTCGATTATTATATAGTCATCGATCTTTATGTGAAAATTATACTCTATAGTTTCGACCGAAAGAGCAGGTCCGCCGTATGCGTATGCAGCATTGAGCTTATCATATCCGTAGCCCGGAATGAACAGATACAGATCCCTGAGGAACGATGTCTGTTTGAGCTTATTGTTATTACTGTCGATGGTGATAAGAATCATTGCGTCGGAACGGCCATGATAGCCTTCTTCGTGTTTATCCTCACCGAAAACCATAATATTCTGTACGCCGTTTTTCGACATCAGTGTTATTCCCTGGTTTTCGGCAACATTATGATCCGGCATTTCATTGGTGTAATTGATTCTCATAAGAATTACACCTACAACAGCCATTACTGACGACAGCATAATAACAACAATAATAACAAGAACAGTGAGAAGTCTGGAAATAAAGCTTTTCCGCTTCTTGATACGTATTCTTCGGTTGCTTCCCTGTTCTTCGGGTTCCTCAGCAACATATGAACGGCTGCTGACTGTGTTATCATCAACATAGAAGCCATCGCCGTAATCGTCTTTTACCTCATTAGTTCTGTTATCATCCACTTTGATCCCTCCCTACATCTCTGATAAGAGGTTGTCTATTGGTAATAACCGTCCTGTGTTTGTGTACTGCTTTCCAGATACTGGTCTATCTCTTCGGCTTGAGAAGTTTCAGGAGCAGTTGTCAGCGGATCGTTAAAGTTTTCTTTATTGTTAAATACAAAATCTGCTACCTTTGCCCTGAAGTTATCCCAGTCGCTGATGACAATACAGCTCTGCAGATAACCATAAATATATATCGGGTGATTCTCATCTGAGAAATAATAATCTGTTCCTATGGATTCTCTTGTCGGTGCCGAGGTTGAAACCATATCATAATTCAGATATTTCTGAATGTTTGATGCAAGAGCGGTGATTTCGGTTGTTTTGAGGTTAGTTGTAATCATCGGTCCGATTGTATAGATGATATTCATGACCGTTGTTATGTCAGAATTCTTCATTTTGTCGATGATGATACCGACTACCTCTCTCTGCCTCTGTGTTCTGACATAGTCGTCGCCACTGCAGATTCCGTCTTCGCCTCTGTTTCTTGCATGCCAGAGTGCCTGCTGACCGTTGATATGAACCAGAGCCTTCTGATTCCCGTCAGCGTCAGTAGTAAATGTAAGCTGATCTTTATTGACAGGCTTTTCGGATTCAGGAACGGTTGCAAACCATACACCACGCAGTTGCGCACGTACTGTTTCCTTATATTCGCCTTCGGCATTTCTGTATTCATCCTGCTGATTGATCCAGAACTGCCAGTTGATGTAGTCTACTTCCTCAGGTGTCATGTAAACATCTATTCCGCCGAGAACATCAATAATATCGCGGAAGCTGTTAAAATCTACAACCGCATATCGGTCAATTTCTATACCGTAATTGGACTGAATTGTACGTACTGTCAGACCGACACCGCCAAGGTTAAAGGCAGCATTAAGCTTATTGTCCGGATAACCGGGAATAGCAACATATGTGTCACGCATAAATGACGTCAGCTTAAGCTTTTTGTTTCTGGTATCAATAGACATAAGAATCATTGTATCCGAGTTACCGTTTGTCTGATTCCATCTCGTATCTGCGCCCATTAAAAGGATATTGAGTACCTCTGCGTCATTCAGGAGTGTTGAAGTAGTACTTGTGCCGACACCTGAGCTTCCGTTTGAAGTATGATCAAAGCTGTTTACAGAAACGCTCAGGTCGTTTCCGATAGACTCATAATTAATCCTGCTCATGAAGCTGTAATATACCAAACAGCCGCTGCCGCCGAGGATCATAATGACACCAAGAATAACGGTGATTACCTTTAGTGCAGGTGAAAAGACTGCGTGCTGCTTTGCTGCTGTGTTAGTCTGAGAATTTGATGAAATTGTAGGTATCTTTTTCGAAGAATCGGAGCTTATGTCCTTTTTTACACCTTCGTAAAAGATAACGCCGGTTGAGCTGCTTATATCGCGGCTGTCATCTGCTTTTACAGTTGAAGATTCTGATAAATCAGTAATTTTACTGCTTATATCCTTCTTGATTGAAGCGGATGAAGAAACAGAAGCCGGAGTTTTTTTAATCTCGGCTTTAACCGCACTTGTCTTTTCAGAAAATGCTTTTGCAGTAGCGCTGTCTTTATCATCTGCAGATGTCTTTCCGGCTGCTGTCGGTTTAACCTTTTCAGCAGACACCTCGGCTGTTTTCTTCATATCCTTAAAATCAACCATTGGTTCTGTTTTCAGCGGAACCGGCTTACGGAATGAATCGGATGTTTTTCTGTTTTTGGAGGATTTATTATTCCTGCCATTATTCTTGCTGTTATTATCAGCCATACTGTTCTCCTTAATACAAAGCAAAATACATGCGTACAGGTTACATTATAAGCCGTTTTTTGCAATTAATCAAATGAAATCACAAAAAACGGCGGCTTTTATATTTTTTGTTTGATGAGTATACATTATTTGTATACTTTGATGTATATTATTGATATTATTCCGCTTTTGGTGCTGGCGGACATGTGTCAAATACCTCTACAACCCTGTCTCTCATCCATAGAAAAGGATTGACCCTCACAGAAAAACCGTAACCGTTGTCCATCCTCCAGCGATAGCTTTCAGCCTGGGGTATACCATAGCAAGCCAGAATGGTCATAATAACGCCGCCATGTGTAACAACAGTAGCATTAGTAATGCCCTCGGCAGACATTTTCTCTACCAGACGCTCAAAGCCGCGGCAGACGCGAGCGGCAAAATCCTTTCCGCTTTCACCGCCGGGAGGCGGAGTTTTATCGGAATTCTGCAGCCATGCGGCAAATTCAGTATTACCGGCAAGCTCGGCAGCACTCTTGCCCTCCCAGTTACCGAAATCACATTCAGAAAACGCCGAAACAGTAGTTATTTCCTCACCTGGGAACATGAATTCGCAGCTCTGTACACAGCGCTGCAGCGGACTGCTGTACAGCTTCCCGGGAGAAGGATATCCGATGCTTTCTTTAACTGTAAGCAAATCTTCTCTGCCATTTTTAGAAAGCGGAACATCGGTTTTACCGATATATCTTCCCTTCAGGGTTTCATCCACCGCTCCGTGACGGATAAGATTTATTACATATGACTGCATAGAATAACTCTCCTTTGAAGATAATACACAAAAATACAAATTTTTAAAAAAGTCGTCATAAAAAACCAAAAAAGACTTTACAAATTGTTTTAAATATTATATAATTTACTTGCTGTTTATATGTAGTTTATAGTCGTATTATGTCTTAATTCAAAAACGCTATATATATATTAATCTTTTCAAACGGTAAAGTCAAGAGGTGTATCATGAACAGTGATTTTCCACGCATAATCACTCTGCTGCGCAAGGAACGGGGACTGAGCCAGAAGCAGGCTGCCCTGGAGCTTGGAGTTTCTCAGGCTCTCCTTTCGCATTATGAAAAAGGAATAAGAGAATGCGGTCTGGATTTCGTTATTCATATTGCTGACTATTATGACGTATCCTGTGATTATCTGCTCGGAAGAACTCCTGACCGTCAGGGTGCCACACTTACAATTGAGGATCTGCCCGATTCAAGAGTTGTCGACGAGGATCCGTCCAAAGAGAGCACTTTAGTGACTCTCAATAAGAAGCTTATTCAGAATTCAATTAATGTTCTTTATGAACTGCTGGATGAAGCTGACAACAAGGGTATGACGACTGAGGTATCGTCTTATCTTATGGTTTCGGTATATAAAATGCTGAGAACCCTGTATTCAAGTAATCCGAAAAACCCCGAGGCTATGTTCTCTGTTTCACCTGATGTGTATGACGGGTTGTCATCTGCACTGCAGTGTATACTCGCCACGAACGCATCGCAGCTTGCTGAAGGTCAGACAAGCGATGGTTTTAAGGGTCTTGAGCCGGGAGAGACTCCTGCGCTGACTCCTGAGGTTATTTCAAAGCTTTATCCGGATCTGGCGCCTTCTCTTTATAATCTTATTCAGAAAACAGAAGAAAGAATCAAAAAGCTCGGTTAAACTCCATTCTGCAGATATGCAGTATGGAGTTTTTATTTTGGTTTGCCCGAAATGGGCAGTAACTTGGCGGTGAAAGTCCGCTACACGCTTGGCAGTAGGAAGTGTTAGCTGATGGCAAGGGTGTCCATCGTGAG
>ONAX01000058.1 GCA_900315875.1 uncultured Eubacteriales bacterium
GGTTATGCCATTTTTTTGTTTTTTAGGGAAAGTTTTCAACAAAATTTCAAGGGCTGTGAAGATTTGATGATTGTTTCATCGTTTCTTCACAGCCCCTTTTTTGTTATTTTTCTTTTTTCTTTCTGCCGGGCTGGTGGATTTTGTATGGAATATCCGGAAGAAGCTCCGAATTGGAGATATAGCTGTCGGAGGTGAGGTATTTGTATGCACTGCGGTTTACCTTGAGATTGTAGCCAAGCTTGCGGAAATCCAGTGTAATAATGTGCAGACGGAAGATAGAATAAATATTCAGAAGGAACATCTTCCGGCTCATGGAGCGCACGGATTTTTTGTATTCGTCGTACAGTCCCTTTTCCTGGATGTGGTTTCTTACTATCAGCACGGAGCGCATATAATCGTTTATCTTTCTTGCGTCCATGGTTGTCATTATGCTTCCCACGCGGCGGACGTAATAATACAGGTACTTGTCTGTTATGGCGATCTTGTTGGCATGATAAAGCACCCTTCCGCTGGTGGCGATGTCCTCAAAGTACATTTTCGGGTAGCGGATATCGTTATCCATGAATAGTGAGCGCTTGTAAAGCTTGTTCCATGCATAGCTCTGCAGATAATTATCGCGGATAAGGATATTCAGGGCGTCGCGGGTTTTCATAACTTCCTTTGCGGCGCTGATGATTATCGGAAAGCGTATGTGGGTATTGAATAATTCATACTTATATCTGCAGTATGACATGTCGGCGTCATTATCGACACATTCGTGATACATAACATACAGATAATCCTTGTGGATGTAGTCGTCGCTGTCGATAAATGCAACATATTCTCCGACAGCTCTTTCGAGTCCGTAATTTCTTGCGTCAGACAGTCCGCCGTTTTCTTTGGTGTAAAGCCGGAAACGGCTGTCTTTTTTTTTATATTCCTCAGCAATAGCGGCACTGCCGTCGGGCGAGCCGTCATTTATCATCAGAACCTCATAGTCTTCAAAAGTCTGGTTGAGTATAGATTTCAGACATCTGTCAAGATATTTTTCCACATTATAGATCGGCACAATAACCGATATCCTGGGGGTTTGCAATAGTTTCACCTCATCTGACCGTGTCGCTGCGTATTTCAAGGTGTTTCAGTTCATTTGCAGGCATTTTCGAGCACTTGAACGCCTTTTTAATTCCTCTTGAAGCGTTTTTCAGCACACCGTCGTTGAGATCACGCTTACTCTGTATGCACAGAAGGGGAAGTGACAGAACAACATGTGAAATATGCTTCTGGAAGGAGCGCTCCACGGTTTTGTAATTACCCTGATCCTCAAGGAAAAGACGGATTATAGGAATTGTGTTGATATAATCGTTTATCCTCTGCGGACCCATATTTATTTCCATTACTGCTGAATTGTAGCGCATGTATTCGTACAGACAATCATCTATCATTACGACCTTTTCAGCATGGCTGAAAAGCTGAGGACAGACAGCGGCGTCTTCGTAATACATATCCGGTATTTCTATACCTGTTTCAGAAAACAGCGTGCGCTTCCACAGCTTGTTCCAAAGATAAAAGCGCATATATCTGTCGCGGAGCAGTTCTTTCATGGCTTCGATGTTATCATATACGGCGACGTGCGGAATCCTTCCGCTTTTACGTCGTTTTTCCTTATTCAGGTAATAGATGTAAAAGCCGCACACTACAATGTCAGCATGGTATTTCTCTGCGGCACTATGCAGCTTTTTCATATAATCCGGAAGCAGCTTGTCATCTCCGTCAAGAAAGGCAAGATATTTGCCCCTTGCGGCATGAATACCAATGTTCCGCGTTGATCCGGCAAGACCGCTTTTGCACTGGATCAAACGGAAACGACTGTCCTTCTTTTCAAACTCACGGGCTATTTGTTCGGATGAATCCGTTGATCGGTTGTTGACCATCAGAACCTCATAGCTGTCAAAGGTCTGATCGAGTACCGACTGCAGACAGCCCCTGAGAAACTTGTCACAATTATAGATCGGAACAACTATACTGATTTCAGGCTCTTTGTTCATATCCTTTCAACCTCTTAAGTTATGCAGAAGCCTTGCTGTTTACATTATCCTCAGAAAGCTTCTGCTTTTTTCGCATTCTTGCAAACGGTGCAGAAATAGCTATCGTACCATAATAGGTAATTGTTCTCCATAATAAAATTGCTGTTTTGATTGTTTCGGCTGTGAAATATGTGCCGAAGAATACGCTGAAGCAGTACTCTGCTGCTCCGGAACCGCCCGGAAGCGGAACAAGGCTGGAGATCATCTGTACATAAGCTTCGGCGCAGAGCATATCGAAGATAGAAAAATCAATTCCGAAGGATCTTCCTATGCAGTAGGGGACAAGGAAATATGCTGTCATCTGAACAGCGGTAAGCGTATATACCTTTATAAGCAGAGCTTTGTTTTTGTTCAGCTCTTTATTGTTTTTGTGGAAGGAATCGAGGGTTTCGTTCACGCTTGTTGATGTTTTTTCAAAATCCTTGATAATGTGGAATTTTGCAAGAAGCTTAAGAACACCGCCTACCACCTTCTGGGTAAGAGCCTTGCAGTAGGAAGCAAGCAGCAGCACAACAATCATGCCTACCTGTGCGGAAAAACCGATTATCGAAAATACCCACATGGCAGGATTCAGAAACTGAGAAAAGAACGAAAATCTTGCAACAACGGCTATGATGCAGTATGCAGCCAGAGTGAACTGCCATACGAGGAATTTCTGTATCAGTGCGGAAGTTGCATTTGCACCCTTTATGCCCATTCTTGTCATGACAAGAACCTGCATAGGCTGACCGCCGCTGGCGCTCGGAGTAACGGCACAGAAAAACTGACCGGTCATTCCGGCTATAAGCGCCTTCCGGAATGTCATTCCCGGAGTGGTATGCTTTACAAAAAGGAAAATTATCAGGGAATCAATAATGATATTGAGAAGGTGCACAAAAACAGCGAGGCTTATCCATTTAATGCTTATTTTCAGTCCGCTGTTCAGAAGGTCGATAAGACCGCCCTCTGAAAAAATAAAATAGCCAATAAGGAAAATCGTAAGTGCGATTATAGTGATATTGAATATCAGTCCCCAGGGGATATTCAGCTTCTTTTTGTTCTCCATGTTGTCCTCCGGATAAAAGAATAGCCGTCAGCAATTATATAGTTCTAATTGTATCATTATTTTTTGTTTTGGTCAACTGGTAAACTGTTAATACTGAAAAACAGTTAGTGAATTTTTTGCAGATTATGTATACTGAAAAGACATTATATCAAAAAGAAAAATAATCCTTTATATCCTGTGCGCATTATGTTAAAATAAATATAACCATTCCGATGAATTATTTTTCGATTCTGAAAAAAGGAGTTTACAATATGCTCAAGCTATCCAGATATCTGAAACCGTATGTTTTCCTGATAATACTTTCGCTGACAATGCTTTTCGGTCAGGGTATGGCGGAGCTTTTTCTGCCGAACCTTATGTCTGATATCGTCAATATAGGCATTCAGCGCTCCGGAATTGAACATTCAGCGCCTGAAGCTCTCAGCGAAGACGCCTTTGGACTTTTGTGCTCTCTTATGGGAGAGGAAAACCGCGCTCTTTTGGAAAAAGGCTATGATAAGACAGAAATCAACGAAGAATATATAAAACGCTATCCGGCTCTCGCGAACGGTATCAGCGGTCTGTACGTACAAAACGGCTCAGTTGCGCCTGAGGAGCTTGACTCTGCAGCAAACTGTGCATGCACAGCGCTGATGCTGACTATCAAGGATTTCTCCGAAAATACTGGTATTACCTCGGAAAATAACTCCTCATCCTCGGACAGCATTGACCTTTCGGCATTCTATGCCTTTTCAGAGACGCCGTATTTTACAACCGCTACAGAAAAACATATTGCCGAAGCGGAAAAATATGATCCTACCGTAAGCTCTCAGGCAGGTGCGTCCTTTGCACAGGTTTTCTACCGTGAGCTGGGTGCTGATCTGTCAGCTATGCGTACCGGCTATCTTTTCAGGCTCGGCGGACTGATGGTTCTGATTACCCTGTGCAGTGCAGCGGCTTCAATAGCCGTAAGCTTCATTGCAGCAAGGGTCGGTGCCGGAATAGCGCGCAATCTCCGGTCTGATATCTTCCGCAAGGTTGAAGGCTTTACAAGTGCCGAATTTGACAAGTTTTCCACTGCTTCTCTGATAACACGAACAACGAATGACGTCAATCAGGTTCAGCTTATTGTTACAATGGGTCTGAGAATGATATGCTATGCACCGATACTCGGTATCGGCGGCGCTATTCTCGCGGCTTCAACATCTCTTTCCATGAGCTGGATAATTGTACTTGCGATAGTGCTGCTTTTTGTTATCATGATAATTGTTCTGCTGACAGCAATGCCGAAATTCAAGGTCATGCAGAAAATGATCGACCGCCTGAACCTCGTTACGCGTGAAAGTCTCAGCGGCCTGCTGGTTATCCGGGCATTCGGCACCGAGCGATACGAGGAACAGAGATTTGACAAGGCAAACAAGGATCTTACTTCGGTAAATCTTTTCGTCAACCGGGTAATGACATTTCTGATGCCGCTTATGACCATTATCATGAACGGCGTTTCAATGCTTGTCGTGTGGGTCGGTGCTCACCTGATAGAGCAGTCGCAGATGCAGATAGGCGATATGATGGCATTTATCCAGTATTCGATGATGATAATAATGTCGTTCCTTATGATAGCCGTAATGTTTGTCATTATTCCGCGAGCTTCCGTTTCCGGCGGAAGAATAGCGGAAGTTCTCGGGCATGAATGCTCAATTAAGGATCCTGATGATCCTGAGCTGCTCGAAAACGTAAGGGGAGAGGTTCGCTTTGAAAACGTCTGCTTCCGCTATGAGGGGGCTGAAAACGATGTTCTGCATGATATCGGCTTTACGGCGGAGCCGGGCCGGACAACAGCATTCATCGGAACGACAGGCTCAGGCAAAACCACACTCATAAGCCTGATTCCGCGATTCTATGATGTTACCGAGGGTTCCGTTAAAATAGACGGAATCGACGTGCGCAGTGTCACCCAGCATGACCTTCGGGAGCAGATAGGCATAGTTCCCCAGAAGGGGATGCTGTTTTCCGGAGATATCAGCTCTAATCTGCGCTACGGCAGGAGGACTGCCGGAGACGATGAAATACAGCTCGCCGCGCAGACAGCCATGGCTTCTGAATTCATTGAAAAAATGCCGGAGGGCTATTCCTCGGTCGTTTCACAGGGAGGCACGAACTACTCCGGCGGACAGAAGCAGAGGCTTGCCATTGCAAGGGCACTTGTAAAAAAAGCCCCGGTATATATATTTGACGACAGCTTTTCCGCCCTTGATTTCCGGACCGATGCAGCGCTGAGGAAAGCCCTGAAAAAATACACCGGCAATTCTACGGTTATAATTGTTGCGCAGCGAATCAGCACCATCATGCACGCCGACAAGATAATCGTTCTCGACGGCGGACGGATAGTCGGCAGCGGTACACACAACGAGCTTCTTGAAAGCTGTGACGCATACAGAGAAATTGCTGTGTCACAGAACAGCGCAAATAAGGTTTGAGGGGAGGGACAGGCTATGAATTCAACACGCAGAAAACCCCCAAGGGGTCAGGGAATGGGCGCGAGGATGGTTCCGGGTGAAAAGGCTAAGGATTTCCGGAAAACCTCGCGGCGCTTCCTGAATTACCTCGGCAGCTACAAAATCGGAATAGTAATAGTCATGTTCTTTGCCCTTTTGTCCACTGTGTTTATGATAATCGGACCAAAGGTTTTAGGAAATGCCACAACTCTCCTTGCAGAGGGGCTTATCGGTCAGTATACCGGAACCGGCTCGGGAATAGATTTTGAGGGCATTGCACAGATTCTTCTGTGGCTGCTTGGAATATATATCGTCAGCTCATTTTTCAGCTTTATTCAGGGTATGATAATGACCGGAATATCTATGAAAATAACCTACAGACTCAGACGGGATATTTCAGAAAAGCTGAACAGACTGCCGATAAAGTACTTTGACGGTACTACAAACGGAGAAATACTTTCACGTATTACAAATGACGTTGATACAGTCAGTCAGTCGCTCAATCAGAGCCTTACACAGATAATCACATCTGTTACCCAGCTCGTCGGAATACTCATTATGATGCTGACAATAAGCTGGCAGATGACGCTTGTAGCGCTGTGCATTATTCCTGTGTCCTTTATATTCATAATTATTCTTGTAAAGAGCTCCCAGAAACATTTTGTTTCCCAGCAGGAATATCTCGGAAACGTTAACGGCCATATTGAGGAAATGTACGGCGGTCATCTTGTAATGAAGGCGTTCAACGGTGAGGAGGAATCTATTGAATGTTTTGAGCAGCTCAACGGTAAGCTGTTTTCAAGCGCATGGAAGGCTCAGTTTTTTGCAGGTGTTATGATGCCTGTAATGACATTTGTCGCAAACCTCGGCTATGTTGCCGTGTGTCTTGCCGGAGGATACTTTGCGGGTGCCGGTACCATTACGATAGGCGATATACAGGCTTTTATCCAGTATGTGCGCCAGTTTACCCAGCCGATAACTCAGGTGGCTAATATCACAAATATTCTGCAGCAGACCGCGGCAGCTGCGGAACGTGTATTTGAATTCCTCGATCTTGAAGAGGAGCTTCCCGATCCCGAAAAAGCCATAACCGTCAATACAACTGATAAGCCTGATACAGAGCTTTGCGTCAGCATTGACGGCAGCGTGCAGTTTGCGCATGTTAAATTCGGCTATGACCCGGAAAAGATCATAATAAACGATTTTTCCGCAAATATAAAAAGCGGAAGCAAGATAGCGATTGTTGGTCCTACCGGTGCCGGAAAAACAACCATTGTAAAGCTGCTTATGCGGTTTTACGATGTAAACGAGGGCGCTGTGCTTGTTGACGGCTATGATATCCGTGATTTTTCACGCCGGGATCTTCGTTCCGTTTTCGGAATGGTACTGCAGGATACATGGCTTTACAGCGGCACTATTATGGACAATATCCGCTACGGAAGCTTCGAGGCTACAGACGAGCAGGTAATCGAGGCTGCAAGGGCAGCTCAGGTTGATCAGTTTGTGTCAACGCTGCCGGGCGGCTATAATATGGAGCTTAACGAAGAAACCGACAATATTTCTCAGGGTCAGCGCCAGCTTATCACTATCGCCAGGGCAATACTTGCCGATCCTAAGGTGCTCATCCTTGACGAAGCGACAAGCTCCGTCGATACAAGAACCGAAATAATGATTCAAAATGCCATGGACCGCCTTATGGAGGGCAGAACGAGCTTTATAATAGCTCACAGACTCAGTACGATCAAAAATGCCGATGTGATTCTTGTGCTTGATAAGGGTAATATTGTTGAGCAGGGTAATCATGAAACGCTTATGGCAAAGGGCGGATTCTACGAAAAGCTCTACAACAGCCAGTTTGAGCCGGCATGACAGCCGCGTTACACTGAATAGCCGCTGTACACAGACAGATTTACAGCCCGACCGCTTGTGCTGAGCGATCGGGCTTTTTATAAGTTTTCAGGGTGCCGGGAAGATTTGACTCTCGGCACCCTGAATGATTTTTTCTTGTTATTTATTTCTGTCAATAAGCTCCTGCATGAGAATGTAAATGTTTTTCGCGGAATTGCCCTTGCTGAATTCGCGTATGGATTTTTTCATGCCGTCAAGTCTGTCCGGTTCGCGCAGAAGCCGGGTTATCATAGTTGTGCAGGTTTTGTCCTTTTCAAGACGAACAGCCATGTTCTTGTTGACGAGGAAGTCCGCGTTCTGCTCCTCCTGACCTGGAATAGCTTTAAAAATTGCCATCGGCAGTCCTACAGAAATAGCCTCGGTTACGGTCAGACCGCCCGGCTTGGTAACGATCAGATCAGCCATGTGCATATACTTTTCGACTTCGTTTGTAAAATAGAGCAGCTTAGTGGGCTTTGAAGCTATGCGGCGTCGCTTTTTGGAATTCGGCTTGATAATCTCATTGATTTCCGCAAGTGTGTTTTTGATGGTGATCCTCTTCAGATACCTTTCAAAGTTGTCGTACAGCTTTTCGTTTTTGCCGGTTATTACGATTATCTGAAAATCCTCAGGGGATTTTACGATTTTGTGGTAAATCTTCAGGATATCAGTCACGCCGAAGGATCCGGCCATGATGAGTATTGTCGGCAGCTCAGGGTCAAGTCCTTCGCTCTCAAAAGCAGTCAGACGGTCGATCTCCTTGTAGAATTCCTGCTTTACAGGGATTCCGTAGGGGTAAACCCTTACTCTTTCAACGCCTCTGCTTACAAGGTCGTCCACCATTTTACGGCTGGATACGACGTACGCATCCACGCCCTCGTAAATGTAGGTCTGATGTATTGCAAAGTCTGTCAGTATGCTTATTATCGGTATCTTGAGCCCGAGCAGCTTTTTAAGTGATGCATAAAGCTCGGTCGCAAGGGAATGGGTGGTGACGATAATGTCAGGCTTGAATTCCTCGATAAGGGGCATAAGTCTTTTTTTGAACGAAACCGTTACCATTTCAACAGTCCTGTTCACGGGACTGTTTTCGTCATCTATGGATTTGTAGAACGTTCCGTACATAGTCGGAGTGTTCTTTGCCATATAGACATATCCGCCTGTTACAGCCTTGTTTACAAATGGGCTGATATATTCAATTACGTCCTCAATCTTAATTTCGGCATTTTCATCCTGGGATAGAATATATTCCTTCAGAGCATCAGCAGCTCTCATATGTCCGCCGCCGGTTGTCGCAGCAAGTATCAGAACTCTCATACGATCATTCCTCTCTTTGAATAATGATCCAGAGCAGCAAAGCTGCAGCGCACTGCCCTGTACCTACATTATATATTATTACTGCAAATAATTCAATAAACAGCGGGGATATTTTAAATAAAAAATGGTAAATAAACCTTAGTGTCGTAAAAAAACACAAAAAGGACAGTTTTTGAGAGTAGATGTTTGGCGTATATTTTTTTGAACTGACAGAAAATAACTCTTTACAATTAATCCCGGATTGTAGTATTATAGTACTTGAACAAAAGGAATAGTTATACGTGACACTGTGTAACGGAGGTTGTTTTAATGGAAACAGAAAAGAATAATATTACGTCCGATAATGCAGCTGAGGAAGAAGTAGTATTCAATACGGGAAAAAGTACAAAGTCCGCTCCCGCAAAGCAGGAGCCGGAAAAGTCGGCGGCTGTATCATTTGGTACGACCGGCAAAGCTGAAAAAGCTGAAAAAATCGAAAAAACCGGAAAAGCTGAAAAGACTGAAAAAGCAGGAACCGATGAGCAGACTGCAAAGTCAGAGCCAGCAGTTGAAAACGCCGGGGTTGTAAGACAGCCTGCCGGGGATATCAGCTTCGGGGCAAAGGCTGCATCGTCTGACGACGGAGTTGTATTTGCAGATAATACCAGGACAGAGACAAAGCGCAAGAGCGTCAGACAGATGAAAAGGAAAAGCCCGCTGCTTTCCATTCCTGTAATAATCGTTTCGCTTCTTGTGATCTGCGTTGCTGTTTCCGGCATTGTTTTTGCCGTAAGCTATAACAATAATACAGTGCCTGCAATGGTAAAGACCGAAAGCGCTGTTTTTGTTCCGGAAACTGATACAAACGTTTCATCTCAGGCTGAGGATGCAACAGCACTGCCTGTTATCAGAACCGACGAGGCTCAGATCAAGACTATCAATACCGAAACAATTATCTTCGGCGACAGTGTTACTGTTTCCGGCGTAAATGTATCCGGCAAAACTCTCAGCGAAGCTTATGAGGCAATGCAGGACACCCTGCTTACACTCAGAGACAATATCAATATTGAAATTTCCTGCGACGGAAAGACTATCAACCTTACTCAGGATGATTTCCGCTTCGATAATGACCTTCCGGATGTACTTATCCAGGCTTATCATTACAGCAGGGGAGAGCTTGACAGCCCGACCGTTGAAATGACTCCTACTAATGACGGCAGAAAGGATTTTTCCGTAAGATCCGTTATCAACGAGGATTCAATCGAGGATGCTGTCAAGAAGGTTGCAGAGACCTTTGACGTTCAGCCTGTTGACGCACATGTCGTTAAATTCGAGCCGACAAAGACAGAAAAGTTTACATATGCAGATGGTTCCGACGGCTATCTTATCGATCAGTCCGAGGTAAGAACCAATATCAGGGATATCCTCCTCAAGGCTGACAAAACTGGTGCATTTGGCATTTCTTCAAAGAAAACACGTTTCAAGAAATCCCTTGCAGACATCAAGGCAAACACAAAGCTGATAGCTTCACACTGCACAACTGCGGCAAACGTTTGGGCTTCTAACTTCAATATGGAGCTTGCTATCAAGAGTGCTAACGGTACAAT
This sequence comes from uncultured Eubacteriales bacterium, assembly GCA_900315875.1. GTDB lineage: Bacteria > Bacillota > Clostridia > Oscillospirales > Acutalibacteraceae > UBA1213. The sequence continues at coordinate 10,376 of ONAX01000058.1, forward strand.
TGTCAATCCGGGCGAGACGTTCTCCTTCAACGGCATGACAGGCGATACCACAAACGGCAGCCTTGGCTATGTTCCTTCAACCGCTATCGTCAACGGCAGATATGAGCAGCAGTACGGCGGCGGTATCTGTCAGGCGTCCACAACTATCTTCCTTGCAGCTCTCAAGGCTGATATGGAAGTCGTTGAAAGACATGCTCACCAGTTTGCTTCTGCATATGCTGACAGAGGTCTTGATGCAACCGTTGACTACGGTAACCTTGACATGAGGTTCAAGAATAATTACGATTATCCGATCTACATTGCCACATATGTATACGATTACTATAAAAACGGCATGGATGAGATCATGGTTGAGATCTACGGTCCGCTTTCTACAGAATATGACGAGATCGTTCCTGTTGGCTGGGTAACCTGGGCAGGCTCCAGCAGCTACAGCGCAAGAGGCGGTAAGATCTACTTCAAGGACGGCAAGGAAATAAAGCGTGAATATCTCCCCTCAGGCACATATGATTACCACTATGACAGCTACAGCTACGCTGTATCCCTTATGCCCGAGGATCCTGAATACGGCCCGAAGGATGTTACACCGACAAAGAATCCGCCGACAATATTCTCACCTGACGGATGCGGAAGCAATGCTCCGGTACCATACGGAACTGCGGCAGAATACCTGCTGCAGGGCGGAACCGGAAGCTCTGAGGAATCAGTTGCTTCCGTATCAAAAATCGACGAATAATAATAACACCGCAGAGGAATTAAGCCTTCTGCGGTGTTTATGTTTCTTTATATAAGATTATTTGCTGAGATTTCTGATTATTGCAAGCGCTGCCGTTGCACCTTCGCCGACGGCAGTAGAAATCTGCATGATACCACCGGTGCAGTCTCCGGCTGCATAAAGCCCGGGAACTGTAGTCATCATATTCTCGTCGATCGTTATCCTGTTTCCGTCAACTGCAGCCCCGACCTTTCTTGCAAGATCTACACTTCCGGCATTTCCTGCTGCTACGAAAATGCCGCTGAAGTTTTCAGCTGTTCCGTCCTCAAAGCAAACAGAGCCTACAGTCTTTTCGCCGGATATTTCTGAGATTTTTTTGTTTATTACTGCAATTCCTTCCGGCAGGGGAGCGCTCATTTTGCTTCCGTTTGTAAGTATGGTAACCTGTTGGCTTGTGTTTTTCAGAACCTCTGCCTCATGAACGGCATATTCGCCGTTTCCGATTACAGCGACAGGCTTACCGCGGTAGAAGAATCCATCGCATACCGCGCAGTAGCTGACGCCCTTGCCTTCGAATTCGCGCAGGCCCTTTATCGGCAAGGTTTTCCTTGATGTTCCTGTTGCAATAATTACATAGTCATATACCTGAACACCCTTTGGAGTCGAAGCCTCGAATTTCATTTCAGGGTTAATACCCAGACCAACGATTTCCTCTTGTACAAAGTTTACTCCGAGCCGCTTTGCTCCCGCTATTCCGCGATCGATCAGTTCTCTGCCGGAAACAGGTTCGGCAAAACCAAAGTAATTTTCTATTTTTTCTGCCTTTGTAAGGACACTTTCTGCATAATATGAGACTGTTACATTTGCCTTTCCGCTTCTTGCAAGATAAAGTGAAGCCGAAATTCCCGCAGGTCCTGCTCCGATTATCAGAATATTCTTCAAGCTGATCATTCCTTTCATTTCAGTATCATTTAAAAAAATTATATCCGGATTTGCTGATTTTATCAGTGAGTTTGTCACATTTATGGATATATTTTTTCTATAAATAATAATATCTATCAATATATAGTTAAATAGACGGTAATTATTGGTCAAAAATGGTATATATTGTATCATTCTTTAATTTTTGGAAATAGGTGTTGACAAAAATTCCGGTTAAGGGTATAATTAATCAAGAATTTGGTTTAGTGGGTAGTGCCCTCATACCGAGTTTAAATTTACAGAAAGGAAGTATTAGCTATGAACAAGGTCTTTAAGGTTCTCTCCGCTGCTGTAATTGCGGGCGTTGTAGCTGTATCAGCTTTCTGCACAGTATCTGCTGCAGGCCTTAATTCTGCTGAAAACAGAATTATGGATGAGCTGAATACAACCGTTAGCCTTAACGGCACAGCTACTAAGCTGCCGGCACAGTATGTCAACCAGGCAGAGAACTATTTCCTGCAGGACGATGTTGATATCACTGATGCTCAGGCAGATCAGATCATCGCTGCTATCAAGGATTGTAAGAAATTCCTTGAGGATGCAAAGGTTAGCACCTATGGTCAGCTTTCTGATGATCAGATG
>ONAX01000088.1:0-8045 GCA_900315875.1 uncultured Eubacteriales bacterium
CACGATGGACACCCTTGCCATCAGCTAACACTTCCTACTGCCAAGCGTGTAGCGGACTTTCACCGCCAAGTTACTGCCCATTTCGGGCAAACCAAAAAAATCGGGACTGCCCATGCCATTTAAGGCGGACAGCCCCGGATTATTTTATTCGCTTGCTGCTGCTTCACCTTCCGATACACCGTCAGATGTAACTTCCGCTGAAGTTTCTTCTGCCTGAGACTGAGCGCTGCTCTCTTTTGAGGTCTCGGCAGCATTTTCGGATTCAATAGCTTCCTTGACAGAACTTGCAAATGCATCGGTCGGAACCGGAGTATAGGTGCTTTCCTCATGCTTTGTGTCCAGAAGGTTGAGTATGAATTCCTTTATGGATTTTGAACTGTAATCAGTCGGTTCGGAATTAACGCCGCCCATTGAATAGATAAGGAAGGGATATGTCTTTATTCCGTCTGACATTATAGCGTAAAAATAATTTGTTGTCGTAGCTGAAGTGTTTGTAGTTTCCAGCGGCTTGTTTTCAGTATTGATTGAGCTGATCATATTGTAAAGCACCGGAATGTCGCTCTGTGAAACATAGCTGTCAGTTTCGTAGAAATCCTTCTGCTTCAGCGCTTCCTCATACATCTCCTGAGGAGTACGGTTTTCATTGCTGGTGATATCGAAATAATGACGGTTGCCGTATTTATCAATCAGAAATCCGGTTTTGATATAGTTCTTTTCCTCATTGACCGTAATCTGCATAAGAACAAATTCCGTCCCGATCTTTTCAATCTCCTCAGATACATTAACGCTTCCCTCGTCTTTTGAGTTCTGTGCCGCTTCCTTCAGATCTTTTCTGGTAAAAAACATTACCGTTCCGAAGATAATACATGCGACAATCAGCGCACAGATAGCAATTATCATTTGCTTCATTTTCATACTAAACACCTCCGCGTTTTATCTTATAAAATCATATGTGATTTTCAGAAACAAGCCCACTCTTCTGACTATATAATATCAGATAATTTATCAATTGTCAATTGCAATTAGATAAGACACCGGCGAGCCGGCGCGCGTTGTCGCTGCGCTTGCGCTTCGCTCTGAATCAGTACCGCTGTTTGGCTGATCGCGGTCTTAGTTAATAGCGGTTCTGTTTTTTCAAAAATATCTTCAACGTCCTAAGTCAGAAATTCCGTGCGTACCATTACGAATAAAATCGTCAGCCTGAAACCGCCATGGGGCGGAGTGGCGGTGCTATTAAGACAGGGGCGGTGAAAGCAGGTAAGGGGTGGAGGTTCACGGGGGCGCGAACTCAGGGCGGCAGCCCTGTGGCCCGCCCCCCGTGTCAATGACTAAGGTAGTTGTACTACAAGTACTGCCCGGCGCAAGCCGTGGATAACTGACGTTGATATAAAACGCTTCAAACTTCGCTTTTAACTGCTAAAAACGATGTATTAGTTTTCATTTATTACCATAAGTTTCTACTGGCTGCCGCCAGATGGCTTTTGTAGTTGCGTAAGCTGTCAGTCAAAGTGGAAAAACCACAAGAAGGCTGCGCCCTCTTAAGGTTTTTCCCCTTTGTAACCCCTTTTCCTTAATACCCCTGTCGAACACGCTGCGCTGCCGCAAGCGGCGTGCTCGCTTACTTTAATGGGGCGACTGTAGTTAATGTTATGAACCTATTATTACATCCGAAAGCTCATGCTTTGATCGTGGACGCTGTTTGTTGATAAAATAGAACCGCTATTAAATATGGACGCGGCCCTTCCAAACAGCGGTACGCAATCAGAGCGAAGCGGAGCTGAGCGATTGTCGCGAACAGGGAGCGCAGGCTCTGCGCCGGCTTCGGCTGATCAGTTTATCCGTATTAATTACGCACGGAATTTCATAATTTGATTGTGAGAGCTGCTTTCTGATAAAACAGAACCGCTATTAAATATGGACGCGGCCCTTCCAAATAGCGGTACGCAATCAGAGCGAAGCGGAGCTGAGCGATTGTCGCGAATCGGCACCGGCGGCTCGCCGGCGCGAATTGGGGGCAGCGTCACGCTGTCGGCGCTGCCGGCGGTGTGGAAAAAAACCTTGATTATATCTTATCTTTGTGTTACAATAGTAGCGATACTAATAACAGGAGGCATTTTTGATGTCAGGACATTCAAAATGGAGTACCATAAAAAGAAAAAAGGAAAAGACAGACGGCGCAAGAGCCAAGGTTTTCACAAAGATCGGACGTGAGCTTGCAGTAGCAGTACGTGAAGGCGGCGGAGCTGATCCGGCTTCCAACTCCAAGCTGCGTGAGTGTATCGCAAAGGCTAAGGCTAATAACGTGCCTAACGAAAACATTGAACGTATTATCAAAAAGGCTGCCGGCAGCGCAGACGGCGATAACTACGAAAGCATTACCTACGAAGGATACGGTCCGAGCGGCATTGCCGTTATCGTTGAAACTCTTACCGATAACCGCAACAGAACAGCTGGCGATATCCGTCATTATTTTGATAAATTCGGCGGAAATCTGGGCACACAGGGCTGCGTTTCCTTTATGTTCAGCCAGAAGGGTCTTCTCGTTATCGAAAAGGAAGACAACGACGAGGAAAAGGTAATGGAGGATGCTCTCGAAGCAGGTGCAGCTGATTTCAATGCTGACAGCGACGACGTTTACGAGATCTATACCGAGCCGGATGATTTCGGAGCTGTTATGGAGGCTCTGACAGATAAGGGCTACGAATTCGTATCCGCTGACGTTTCCATGATCCCCTCAACCTATACAAAGCTTGAGGATGAAGAAGCTGTTATCAAGATGCAGAAGCTTCTTGATATGCTTGAGGACAATGACGACGTTCAGAATGTATATCACAACTGGGATATGCCGGAAACTGACGACGAGGATTAACAATCATTGTACGGGACTGTCGTCTTTCGGCAGCCCCGTTTAGTTTTCCCGGAATCCCTGTTTGCAAGGGGAATTATAATGACCGGAATCAAGACAAAAGAAAAAATTCCAATCCCGGATTATACAAAGGGAGAGGAAATCTTCAATATGGTAACACATATTGTCGGCGGAGCACTGGGCATCGCCGTTACGGTGCTATGCATAATAACCGCTGCCATGCACGGGAACTCCTACGGCGTTGTAAGCGCGGCTATTTTCGGCAGCACTATGATAATACTCTACAGCATGTCAAGCATTTACCACGGGCTGAGCCCACTGCTGAAGGCGAAAAAGGTGTTCCGTGTGCTGGATCACTGTACGATATTTTTCCTCATAGCAGGAACGTATACGCCCATAGCGCTGTGTTCACTCAGACATTACGACATCGCCCTCGGCTGGATTTATTTCGGCATAGTGTGGGGTCTGGCAGCGCTCGGAGTGGTATTTACGGCAATTGACCTGAACCGCTTCAAGGTTCTGGGAATGATACTGTACATTGCTATCGGCTGGTGTATAATCGCTGTTCCCGGAATCATCTATGAGGAACTCGGATCCGGCGGACTGACATTCCTGGTGCTCGGCGGTGTAAGCTACACCATCGGTGCTGTTCTGTACGGCGTCGGCAAGAAAATGCGTTACATGCACGCGGTGTTCCATATTTTCATTGTAATCGGCAGTCTTATGCACTTTTTCTGCATACTGTTCTATGTTCTGTAAAAAATAAGGGACGGTCTGATAACCGTCCCTTTTGTCTTCTTTCCCCTGAGTGGGGTTCACCATGTCAGCCTGAAAAAAGGCTGGCATATTTTTTTATCTGAAATAACAACCGAACACCGTTTGCGGTTTCGGATGCACCTCAACTGACGTCTGAGCGAACGTTTGATAAATCTGTTTATTTAATCGCCTTCAGAGATTGTTAATGGTTCAGATTTATGCAATAATATTTCAGAATCAGTCGTTTCTGAATCTTGTAGTTACCTGAGAGCCGAGATCGACAATTTTCAGGTATGATTCTTCGTAGGAAGCAAGGACTGCTTCGCCGCTTTGCTTGTAAACACTGTCATCTCCGGTATCGGAAGCGGTCGAAACCATTTCGCGAAGTCTTGAAATGTAGCTTATTGCAAGCTCAGCATTGGGCTTGATTTCGTCGTCAAGATCATTATAGTGATCCGGAGCTTCTGTTTTCAGGAGGTCTGAATAAAGCTCGGACAGGCGATCAAGCGAGGAAATGTATTTATCAGCGTCCTCTTTCTTGCGGCAGTCAAGATTTTCATTCTGTTTTTTCAGCTCACGCGTGATATTGACTATTTCGTGCACATCATTATCTACTATGTCGACATATGCTCCGACGGTCAGACCGCCGTTGAGCGAACATGCGCAGAGGACAAACACCATAAGCAGAGAAGCCGCAGCGGCAATTATGCCATGATTAATCTTTGTCATGTCAAACTCCTTATTACAGACCGTAATCAGAAAGCGTTATTGTTCCGTCAATTTCATAAATCTGCTCCAGAAGTACAGCTGCACGGCCCTTATAGAAATTCATCATAGCAGTATCTGCTGCCAGCAGACCTTCGGAACCGTTATCCTGTGCCTCTGCACCAAAGCTTTCCTCAGCGGCAGCTGTGCTGTCCTTCCACTCCTGCTGAGAAGCGGACAGCTGACCCAGAGCCTCGCTGTTATCCGCAAGCTTACGGCTGAGGGCGTCATATGCGACATCAACTTCAGCTTCCCATTTCTGAGTATATGTTGCGGTTGTATTTCTCATGTCGCGGATGGACATAGCCTTTTTCAGCTCTTTGTCGTATTCTGCATCAATAGCGTTTGTTTTGAATATCTCGTTGAATTCCTCGTTCTTTGTGAATTCCTTTGCAGTGTGGTAATCGTGCTCGATCTGTTCGTCATCGAACTGATACCCGTCAACGCTGACCTCGAGAGCCTCGGATTCGGTCATAACAGATGTTTCGCTGCTTTCCTCTTCCTCGGATTCCTGTTCCGATTCAGTGCTCTGTTCGTCGCTGCTCTCAGCGGTGCTTTCTTCATCGCCGCCGGTGGAGGCACTATCCTCTGTTACGGTTGATGTATTGCCGCCCATAGAATTGGAGGTCTGGCTGCTGTCGTTCATATTTATATTGAGTGAGCAGCCTGCAAATGCGGCAACAACAATTGCTGCAAGACATGCAACAAATGCAGCGCTCGTCTTTTTCATGATGTTTTTCATTTCGTTCTTCCTTTCTTTTTAGGGTAATACTATATTAGCACAATTTTTCTCAATTATCAACCCTGATACCGCAGCATTGTCAGCTGACCGTATTTTCTACGGTGAACGTATGAACGGATTTGAACACATTTTCTATATAATTACATTTATTTTTATACTCTTTTCAGATAAATATCTGTTCATCCGTTCACATATGTTCACTACTTACCCGCCGCAGGCTCTGTGCCTGCTTAGGACGTGGAAGTTATTTTTGAAATAACAGAACCGCTATTAACTACGACCGCGATCAGCCAACTTGTGGTACTGATTCAGAGCGGAGCGCAAGCGCAGCGATTGTCGCGAATCGGGTGCAGCGTCACGCTGCCGCAGCCTTCTTGTGGTTTTTCCCTTTTGACTGACAGCTGACGTAACTACAAAAGCCATCCGGCGGTAGCCAGCAGAAACTTACGGTGGCACAGAAAAAACAGATATCGCTACAAAACTACTATCTCGGCTTGCGCCGGGCACCTCATCAGTCGACATCCGGCTTCGCCGTATGTCGACAGCTTCCCCAGAGGGGAAGCCTGTTTTCTACCACCGAATAAAGTAGCCATACGATCTGCCTTCCCCTTTGGGGAAGGCGAGCCTCCGGTGGGGCTGGCATCTTGACTTAAGTTATAAAAGTCGCTATAATAAATATATGCGGCTACGCAATAAAAGTTTTAAGGAGTAATTATAATGAAAAGCTATAAGATCACTCTGCTCAGAGGCGACGGTATAGGTCCCGAAATCGTCGGCGAGGCAGTAAAGGTACTGGATGTAACAGCAAAGAAATTCAGCTTCGGCGTAGAATATCAGGACGCTCTGCTTGGCGGCTGTGCAATTGATGCAACAGGTGTTCCGCTTCCGCAGGAAACGATCGATATGTGTAAGGCTTCTGACAGCGTTCTCCTCGGCGCAGTAGGCGGCCCTAAGTGGGATACACAACCCGGCAACAACCGCCCCGAAGCAGGTCTGCTCGGCATCCGCGGCGCTCTGGGTCTTTTTGCAAACCTTCGCCCGGCAGTTATTTTCGAGCCCCTTCGTGAATCATCTCCGCTGCGCGAGGATATCATAGGCGACGCTATGGATATAATGATTGTCCGCGAGCTTACCGGCGGTATATATTTCGGTAAACGCGGCACTTTTGAAGAGGACGGCGTTGAAGCAGCATACGATACTGAAAAGTATAACGTGAAGGAAATCGAACGCATCGGTCGCGTTGCCTTTGATATGGCAATGAAGAGAAATAAGAAGCTCACAAGCGTTGACAAGGCAAACGTTCTTGATTCCTCCAGACTGTGGAGAAAGACTATGATCGAGCTTTCAAAGGAATATCCTGAGGTTGAGCTGAACCACCTGTATGTTGACAACTGCGCAATGCAGCTTGTGCGAAACCCGAAGCAGTTCGACGTAATCGTTACCTCCAACATCTTCGGCGATATTCTTTCCGACGAGGCTTCAATGATAAGCGGCTCTATCGGCATGCTGGCATCCGCTTCCCTCAACAGCACAAAGCTTGGCATGTATGAGCCTATCCACGGCTCAGCACCGGACATCGCAGGTCAGGGCATTGCAAATCCGCTTGCAACTATTCTGTCCGTTGCAATGATGCTCCGCTATTCTCTTGACGAGGCTGCTGCTGCAGACGCTATTGAGGAAGCTGTTGCAAAGGTTCTCAAAACATACAGAACTCCGGATATCTGGACAGAGGGCACAACCAAGGTATCCACTGTTGAAATGGGCGACGCTGTATGCGCTCTCATAGCCGAGGGCTGAGTATTTCGCTGAGCACCCCATGTAACATAAACTATAAAACGTCGATGAATCATTACGGTTCACCGACGTTTTTGTTATTATATTTTTATTATTCTTTTGATATCAGCAGCCGACAACTTCACCGAGAACCTGTCCTATCGGGTCACGGATAACAATATCAGCACGCGAATCAAAGCTTGTTTCGGATTTGTTCAGCAGAACAATCTTACTTCCGCTGAAATAATTCAGAAAACCTGCCGCAGGGTAAACATTCAGCGATGTTCCGCCGATAATCAGGACATCCGCCTTTGCAATGGCGCGTACTGCTCCCTCGACTGTGCTGTCGTCAAGTCCCTCTTCGTACAGCACAACATCCGGCTTGATAATACCGCCGCATGAGCATTTCGGGATATCATTGCTGTCCGTAACAGCCTCAAGACCGTAAAATTTGCGGCATTTCATGCAGTAATTTCTCAGCACCGAGCCGTGCAGCTCATACACGGTCTTGCTGCCTGCAAGCTGGTGCAGACCGTCAATATTCTGTGTAACTACTGCCTTCAGTTTGCCCTGCTGCTCAAGCTTTGCAAGGGCAATATGAGCCTTGTTCGGCTTTGCAGTGGTGCAGATCATCTTGTCACGATAGAAATCATAAAAATCTCTCGGCCTGGTTATAAAAAAACTGTGACTGAGTATCGTTTCAGGCGGATATTTGTATTTCTGGTTATACAGTCCGTCCACCGAGCGGAAATCCGGGATGCCGCTTTCCGTTGATACACCCGCACCTCCGAAGAAAACGATATTGTCGCTTCCCTCAATGACCTTCTTCAGTTCCTCATACATTTTCGCTACCTCCTTTATAATACTGATAACACCGGCAAATCAGAACCGATGCAGATTGCCTTTATTTCATTTTGCCACTGCTGCTATAGACAGACGGACACAGCCTGTGCCATGTCCGTCGCAGTCATAATCCTGTCCGGATTATACTATAAATTTCTATAAATCAGCGCCACAAGACGCATATAATAAAGAAATATATTAAATGTTCTCTCAGGCGTCCGATGAGGGCGCAAAGCGACCGAAACGGCATACGCCGTGAGGTTATTACAGCGAAGCTGAATGTTCTCTCAGGCGTCCGAT
>ONAX01000088.1:8066-10771 GCA_900315875.1 uncultured Eubacteriales bacterium
CATACGCCGTGAGGTTATTACAGCGAAGCTGAATGTTCTCTCAGGCGTCCGATGAGGGCGCAAAGCGACCGAAACGGCATACGCCGTGAGGTTATTACACCTTAATTTCAAATTTTGCAAATGCGCTTTCGTCGAATTCAACCTCATATTTTTCGACAAGCTCTTTGATCTTGTCGTTCATATCAGAATTACGCAATGCTTTGTCGGCGTTCTGTTTCCATGATGGCAGACCATCTCCGACGAAATACATGATATGGAAACCGTAGTTTGTCTGAACAATGCCGCTGTCCCCGGGCTTGCGCTTGGGATCGAAGAGCCAGTCATTGAAGGCTTCAACCATCTGTCCCTCTACAACATTTTCGTAAAGACCTCCGTTTGATGCAGAACCGGGATCTTCACTGTAATCCTTGGCAAAGGAAGCAAAGGTTTCCTCGGTTGCGTCACCCTTTTTCCAGTCGTCGTAGATTGTCTCAGCCTTTGCCTTGGCATCAGCCTCCGGTACATCCTCCGATACCTGAATAAGGATATGACGAACGTTCTTGTTGGCCACCTCGTCACGGTATGCTGTTTTGTCCATCATAATTACAGTATAACCGCCCTCTGTTTCGAGAACAGTGGTTTCCCCTGCCTTGCGCGAGGAATCAAATAACCACTTGTCTGCCTCTGTTGTCTGAGAATATGATGCTTTCTTTACATGAGCAGCCTCAACTGTCTGCTTGAGCGCATTATTGAAATCCTCTTCTGTAATAGAGCTTTCGGAGGACTCTGCCTTTACTGTAACAAGGTTCGGATTGGAACGCAGATATTGTGTAAGATAATCGTCAAATTCCTCGGTGGTTTTTGAATTTGCCAGAGCGTCGGCATTTTCTTTCATAACGCTCTTTTTGGACTCATCCACTACAGTGGAGCCCTGTGAATCTGTTGTGCTGTAGGCGAAGGTGAATATCGAATAATCAATATAATCAAGAGTCTGCTTGTTTTCTTCATAATACTTTTCATACTGCTCGTCTGTATATTTCAGTGCGTCATACAGCTGGTTTGAATATTTCTGAGCAAGAAGGGTTATCTTCTGTATCTCAGCGATATCCTCCTTTGTGACATCCTGACCGTAATTCTGTGCGATATATTCCTCCACAGTCATACTGCTTTCCGCTGCAACAGACGACATTGCGTCAAATCCCTCTGAAATAGAGGAAAGTTCGCTTTCCTCAAGCTCGACATTTGCAGCCATCGCCGCTTCTGCCGTAGCCAGAGTGGACTGGATATAGTTTTTGGTACGCTGCAGGAAAAAGTCATTCCATGTCTGGGTCTTTTCTTCGTCAACATACTGTTCGCTCAGGCTTTTGCTCGTATCAAAATAGCTTGCACCGTAGGTTGAAATAAAGGATTTGTAAATGTAGTTGTGCAGATATTCTGCAACGGGCTTTTTGATAGAGTAGTGCTCCGATTTTACGACAATATTGTCTCCGAATTTGGTTTCTGCTGATACCTCCGCGGTCTGGGATGTATTGCTTTCGGTTGACTGCGTATCTGTGCAGCCGGCAAGCGGAAGCGCCAGAACCAATGCGCCTGCAACAACAGCGGCAATTGCGCTCTTGCTGAGCCTGGATCCTGCTTTTTTCATAATCTTTCTCTCCTGTTCTTTTTTCTGGTATAGAAACATTATCTGAATTCAAAACAATCCATGTTAATAATATCAAAAAACCGGAGAATTTTCAACACTTATTTAAAAAAATATAAAAATATATGGATTTATCTCCCACTTTGCTTGACTTTTTCGCAGGATATTATAAAATATAATAGTAAAACATGCGACAAAATCTTTATTTTCGCAAACGCGGAGGACAATATGGACAAAATCGTCAGCATTAAGCAGCTCAGCTGCGGATGGGAAGAATTTGATTTTTCATCTCTGTACCGTGAATGTAAGCTCGGTGTGCAAAGGCTTCCTGTCAGTGTATTCATGATAGAGCACAGAAAAAAGGGACTTATTCTGCTCAATACCGGCTGCAGCATGCGCATAAGGAAAAATCCTGCGGCATATTCAACGATAAGGTGCTGAAAGCCATCGGGGCTGTTCCCAGACACCTTTTCGTGCAGAAAGGGCTGGAGGACCAGGCATATCTGGACACTCCGGTAGCCATAGAGGCCGGGCAGACTATATCCAAGCCCTCCACCGTGGCTCTCCAGACGCAGCTTCTGGAACTAAAGCCGGGAGACAAGATTCTGGAAATAGGAACCGGATGCGGCTACCAGAGCGCTGTCCTTTTCTACCTCGGTGCTAATGTCTATTCCATCGAAAGGCAGGAAGACCTTTTCCGCCAGGCAGAGAAGAACCTCTCTCAGGCAGGATACCTGTTCCCCGATGAAGAGCAGACCCTGTCCACGCCTTCAAAGATAGTGTCCGGAAAACTCCATCTTTATCTGGGAGACGGCTTTGCCGGGCTGGAGGAGGAAGCTCCGTTCGACGGCATAGTGGTAACCTGCGGAGCGCCGGAAGTGCCCGCCTCTCTTCTCAAGCAGCTCAAGCCCGGAGGAAGGCTGGTCATACCGGTAGACGAAAAGGAAGATGAAAAGGCAGGGCAGAAAAAGCAGATCCTGAAAGTGATTGTCAAGACGCCGGACGGAAAGTTCAAGGCCAGAAACGTCTCCAAAATGAGTTTTGTCCCAATGCTCAAGGGTGTGAAAAGAAAAAAGCCAAGACA
>ONAX01000015.1 GCA_900315875.1 uncultured Eubacteriales bacterium
TGTTCCGGTGCTGCCATATTGAAAACTTATTGCTATTTGAGAGGTCTGTTTCAGACCTCTTTTTCTTTGTACTCTATCGCTGGTTTATTGGGCGGTTACCTTCCTTCATTTTTTCTTGCATTCATACATTCTCTGATCTGCGAGAAGCTCTGTTTTTTCAAGCTCCTTTGTGGTATCATCACACACTGCGAAGCCATGTGCAATTTCCATCCTTACGGGTGGATTTTCGTTTTTGTTGTATTCATCGGATTTGCGTTTCATTGTTTCAATTGCGTCAGTTGCGCCTTTTTCATCGCTGTAGGGTGAAATTACGGTTATGAATTCATCTCCGCCAGTGCGGTAGCAGATACCGAATTCCCTGAAGCTTTCCTCGATAATGGCCGCTGCTGCACGTATGTGTCTGTCACCCTCGGAATGACCGTATACGTCATTCACGAGCTTCAGATTGTTGATGTCAAGCTGGATTATGATGCAGTTGTTTTCCTTCAGCTTGAGCATTGCTTTCTTTTCATTGAAGGCAAGCCTGTTGCTCAGCCCCGTCAGAGCATCGGTATATGCATATGCAGAAATCCGGCATTTCTTTTGAGAAAAACTCGCCCATATAATTTCCTGCATCAGCAATAACGGTATCAGCCAGCAGAGGGTTTTCTTTTTCGAACGCCGGAGTCAGTACAAGCCTCAGATTTTTCGTTCCCTCGTCGAGCGGAACCATGTGCATGTTCCTGCCGTAGGATCAGCCTGATATCGGAGAAGTGTTTTTCTAGTATGAATAAATCTTGACTCCGTCGGCATAAATGTCAAAATACGTATCTATGCTCTTGGTGCAAAAGCTCATATTTTTAAGCGGAATTCCGGAAATATCTTTTGTTAGTTCAGATTTTCCGTCAGGAAGGTGTTTCAGGTCGTAAGTTTTGCCGTTATCAGCAGTCCAACCGTCAGACAGCATCGTTATCGAAGTGTCGTACTGACGGATGTCTGTATTATCATAAAAGATCAGGAAACCGACAAAAACTGCAGCAGTAATTATTCCGATCAGAATAAGAGCGATACGTAGTTTATAGTGATCAATTTTCAATCTGACAACGCCTTTCGTAGAGAGTTTACATATGTGATTATAGCATAATTCAGTTATCAATTCAATTGAATTCTTATAAAACTGATTGGCAATAGGAGAATTATAAGAATTATTTCATAAAAGAAAAATCCCCCGCGGGAACGAGGGATTTCATGCTTTTGATTATCTGTAGTTTGAAATATATCTGTCTACTATGCGCTCGGATGTGAGAGCAAAGGAAGAAACGTCGGTATCAATCTTTGATGATTTGCCGCCCTTGAAGCAGTAGAGGTCGCCCTCGCGGCTTTTTGTGCTGTAATCATACAGATAGACAACCGTTCCGTCGGGAAGTATCTGTGCTGAGTAAATATCGTCGTTGATCTTTTCAGACTTGTCGCCGTAGAAGATCTTGACAGTTGCCATATCATCGTTATAATCCTTGTAATAGATGAACTGACCGTTTTCTGCTACCTGGGTCATTGTCAGAGCGTCGTCGTCAACCTTGACTTTATTTGCATACAGTGTGCCGGTTGTGTAAGAAGCTGAATTATCGATATCTTTGAAGTATATGATCTTGTCGTCACCGTAGGTGAAGAAGTAGCTGCCGGAAACGTCTTTGTCATAAGCTTCAGGTTCGCCGATATTGTTTCCGGAAATATTTACTTTGTACAGGGTCTTTTCCTCGGGACTGCTTGTCAGATCCTCAGCCTCTTCCTTTGTTACTGCTGTGAAATAAAGAGAAGCGCCGTTTTTGCTGAATGAAGCTGCTGAGCAGAACTGCAGATCCAGGGTTTTTACAGTTTCCTTTGCAGCGATGCAGTACGTTTTTGCGCCGCTGTTTGCTTCTGTTATCTTGCCTCTGACATCAGAAGCATAAACGCCCTCTTTGTATACCTCGGAGAAACGAACCTTTGTGCTTGTGCTTTCAGAATAGGATACGAGCGGTGTCTCGTAGGAGCAGTTAACAGAGCCGGAAACGTTCTTGCTGATTGACTGCTCGGTGCCGTTGTAGTAATAAAGCTCGAGAGGAATATCATAGTAATAATCGTTTTTCAGAGATTCACGAATGCGGTCTCTTGCTTCTTTCTGAGAATACTTCTTGTAGTCCTCTTCATATTTGTTATAAGCCTCGAGGTATTCGTCATTAGCCTTCTGATATTCGCTGTTTGATTTATAAGAGCTTCTGTAGGGTCTTGTGGGCATTTCGGGACGGCTGATGTTTTTATCAGCCTCAGCAAGGTCATCTTCAAGCATATCATAGTAGGTGGATTCACTGCCGCTGCCTGATGTTTTCTTTGTATAATATGCTTCGCCTGAAGAATAAACACCGACAAGGCTGTTTACGTCGTCAGAAACCTTAACCTTTTCCTGACCCATTGATTTCTTGTACAATGTATCGTCCTTGATATAATACATTGTGCGCAGGTAATCATCAGTAAAGCTGACAGATACCACGTCGCTGTCAACCTTTTCCTTTTCCTTGCCTTTCTCCCAGAAATAGAAGGTGCCGTCTCTGTCAATATAAACAACTGTCTTGCAGTCTGCGGATACGGTGTAGTCAGCTACATCGGAGCCGATCTTTTCTCTGTCATCCTTTGACATTGAATAGGTGTAAAGGGAATTGTTGTTGTCCTTGAGGTATACTACAGTGCTGCCGTTATCGTTGATACGATAAGAAATGACGTCGGAATCCATTTTGTGTGCTTCGTCATTACTGTTAAGACGTCTGTAGTAGATGTTGTAATAAGAGCCGCTGCCTGTAAGCTTGTCCGGGAAGAAGATGTATTTTTTGTCCTTTGTGATCTTTACTTTACCGGGAGTAAGATCTGATGCCCTTGAAGCAAGGTTACTTGTGCTCAGATCGGATGAGCCGGCAAAGTTTGATGTGATCTCCCAGCCTTCGGTACCGCTGTAATTCGGATAATACAGCTCATCATCCTTCAGGTATATTGCATCTACAGTAGATGAACCGCCGGAAGTCGCAATAACGATTATAATAGTAATAACTATTGCGGCGATAACAAGCAGAGCGCCGAGTGCAGCCACTGCTGCGATGATAATCGGGAACTTTTTCTTATCCTTCAGAATAGCGCCTACATCCGGTGTTGACTTCTTCGCAGGCTGTACGCTCTGGATGGATGTATTGCTGACGGGTGCAGCTGCCGGACCTGCAGGTGCAGCAGGATTTACAGGCTCTGCGGGATTAACGGGAGGCGCAGTGTACTGCGGAGCGGCAGGGGGAGCAACATAGCTGTTCTGTACGTTTCCTGCATTATTCTCCTGAACGGTAGTGCCGGCGTTCTGTGCGTCTGCAGCCTTTGCATCGTCAAGGGCTTCACCGCAATTAATGCAGTAAACAGATGCTGATGAATTTTCTGCGCCGCATTTCAGACAATTGATAAGCTTTGGTGCTTCTTCGGTTCCGACAAGATAGCCGCAGTTGGAGCAGAATTTTTCTCCATCTTCAACTATTGCCTTACATTGTGGACAAATTCTCATTATAATTCCTCCTTGATAATAATTGTATATAACAAAAACTGATACGATCGCATTTGCGGTCTGTATTTGTTTTTTCAGGCATTAATCAGGCTTTTTGTACACTACGGGTGACACAAGCATTGTCGTAAGGTCCGGCGTCCTTAAACCGGTATTTGCATCCTTGACAACTTCTATTCGCAGGTAGCTTATTTCCTGAATATCAAGCTCGACGCTGATACCCTCGGTCCGGTAGTTTATCGGGTCGGAAGCATATATCTGCTTGTCGTCGCCGTAAATAATTATACGCGCGCCCTCGCTGTCGCTGATAATTCCCGTATCAAAGTTTTCCTCCGGAACGATGGTGCAGCAGAACCGGGAGTAGGATTTTCCGGTATAGAGTTCAAGCCACCCATGCTTCATGGACCAACCGACAAATTCATAATCCAGACAAAGCACATCATCGTATGTGTTCCCTCTCGGATCCTTTACCTGTGCGGTGTATCGGTAGCTTTCTCCCCGGGTTACTTTCAGTGCTTTAACGCTGACCGGAAGAGCAAGCTGATATTCCTTGAGCTTTTCGGTGAGCTTTTCGTCGCCCGGCAGTTTTTTCAGTCCATCGTTCAGCTTATCTATAGCAGCCGCAATATCATCGTCGCCGTACAGCATAGCTGCAGCGTCGAGTATCTGTTTGCGGTACAAGTCCACAAATGAATCGTACCACTTTGTATATTCTGCGCTGTTGTCCCAATGGCTCCATTCATCGCGGTTTTCGTCCATATATTCAATTGCTTCAAGATACTTTCCCGAGCTTTCGAATTCCTCGAGCTTGTCGCTGAACTGTTTTCTGCGAATAAGCAGACGCTTTTCGTCGATCCTGCTGTCGCTTCCGAGCCTTGCTTCAGCCTGAGCGAGAACTGCAGACGCATTGCTGTAGTCCTTTTTCTGCAAATATTCGTCAGCTTTGTCAAGATATTCCTTCATTGCAGCATCCCTTGATTGTTCGGGAGTCATCTCTGAGGATTGCTCCTTTGACGACTGCGCGCTGCTTTCACTATCCGGTGATTCATCTGAAGTCGTCTGCGATGAAGAATCTGTAATTGATTGCTCATTATATCCGTTTTGCGCGGATTTTGCAGCAAGTACAGCTGCTCCGACGCCGATAGATACGACAAAAACTGAACTTAAAATCGCAATGAGCACAAGCAAAGTGCGGTTTTTCTTCGGCTTCGGCTCATACGGCTCTATAGGATAATCAGTTGCCCTGTAGTTGTAGGCTCCGCCGTTTGGCTCGGGAACTTTCATATCGGCAAATTCTGTAGCGCTGACATCTACCGTTGCGGCGGTGAAAATGCTGAACATTTTATATGTATTGTTTGCAACGCTCTGAAGTGCATATTTCATTTCCGCTGCATTGAAAAAGCGTGAATTGGGGTCAAATGCACAAGCGCGCAGTATAAGGTTTGAAAACTGTCTTGAAGCCTGCGTCGGCGGCGGCAGAAGCTCACCCTCAAGACGTCGCCTGATAGCTGAATTTCGTTCGGTCGGGCTCATCATCTGAGCTTCGGTATTGATAAACGGCGGCCTTTTGTGGTTCATCATGCGGTACAGCACAAGACCGAGGGAATAGATGTCCACCCTTGCGTCATATTCGCCTCCGCGGACAACCTCCGGCGCCATATAGAACAGGGTTCCCTTCTGGGTCATGGAAACGCTCATGTTTTCAAGACTTCGGGCTATACCGAAATCACCCAGCTTGAAATTCCCGAAATCGTTCACAAAGATATTTTCGGGTTTTATGTCCCTGTGTATGATATTGCATTTTTCGCAGTATTCGAGCGCTGTGCAGATATCGATTCCGAGCCTTATTACGTCGGATTCCTTCATATCATTATTCATGATAAAACGATTGAAGGGTACAAGCAGCTCCATGCGTATCAGAATATACCATCCGATGTAATCCGGCTTTTCCACAACACGGTAATCCTCAACGCTTACGATATTCTGCATGCCCCTGAAGGACTGCATCAGCTGTATTTCTTTTACAAAGCCGTCAACGATCTCTTTATAATATCTGCGTGAGCCGTCAACGGTGACACCCTCGGACATGAGCGAGCCGACATCCGAATTATTGCCAGGTACAGAAATCACCTTGATCGCGGAATAGCTTTTTACGTGGTAATCAGTGTCATCTCTTACCGCCTTGTAGACAGTGCCGTAGGAGCCTCTGCCGATTTCGGATTCTATTTTCCACTCGGGCCAAACCTGTTGAATTATTTCAACTGACATAGGTGCTGACCTCCCTTTTTTCCTTCATTTCTTTTTTACGAGAAGCCGGCGTTTTGCTGCACAGAAAGCGTTAATTCTGCTTTAGCAGCAAAACTGGTATTATTCAGTAAAATGCATACACTTATCATTTATTATACCAAGTTCTTCCGAATAAATCAATAAGTTAGCATTATCTTTTCACTGTGATTGCTTGATATTGTTCTGATCAGGACCAGAATTAATCGACGCTTCTTATCAAAAAAGCGGCCACCCCGCGAATCGGAACGTGGTCGCTTTATTGTTTTTATTCCTGAGTTTCTGCTGCGATACCGTGAGTGAAATTCAGGTTATAGAGCTTGAAGCCTTCTTCAAACAGTCTGTTGGCATCCTCATATTTTGCATACATAGATACGCCCATCATAACTACGGCAATCATATTGTGATTGTTCATTGTTGCGGAGCAGACAACAGAGGTTCCGGCTTCATCGGTAAAGCCTGTCTTGATTCCGTCGGAATATTTTGAATAATACTCTGAATCAGGATTAAGAAGGGCATTTGTATTGGTCCAGCTTAGTGTTGTTCCGAAGAAGTCAGGATCATATTCCTCCGGGATTTTGAATTCCTCCTCCTCGTCCTCACTATCCTCGTTTTCTTCGCTTTCGGAGGATGTTTCTGAAGATGTATCGCTTTGCTCCGAAGCATCCGAGGCTTTGCTGCTTTCAGCTTCGGAAGAGGGTTCTGAGCTTTCTGCCGAGCTTTCGTCAAGCGCGTTGAGCAGCTCCCAGCTTGCGGATGTTTTTGACATGGAATTGCGTACAATGTCAATTGTTCTTGCGTAAGCACCCATTCTTGCAAGGTCTGTCGCAGTTGTATAGTGATCGTCGTCGTGCCAGCCGTCAGGGGTTACATAATGTGTATCCTTGCAGCCGATATCCTTCAGAGCCTGGTTTACAAGATCCATGAATACCTTTACTGCGTCTTCGTTTGAAAGGCTGTCGTCGCCGGTATATTTCCTTGCGCTGTTTACCGCAATTGTATATGCTGCGTCATTTCCGGAGGGGAGAAGCAGGGCGTCAAGCAGCATTTCATAAGTCAGCTTCATTCCCTTGACAAGGCCTGCCGTGCTTGAATCCCAGTTGATAAGCTTTATCTCATCTCCGACGGTAATAACGTCGTCCTTGTCAAGGATCTGAGAGGAAACAATGGCTGTCATTATTTTAGTTGTGCTTGCAGGGTAGCATTTCATGGTTCCGTTTTTCTGGAAAAGCACCTTGTCGGCTGTCGCGTCGTAAAGCACAACGTATTTTGATGTTATTTCATCCGTAAGCTCCTGGCGTACTTCAGTCGGGAATTTGTTCAGATCGGCTTTGAATTCTCCTGTCGGAGCATATGTGGGTACAACAGGTGCGCTTTCTTCGGGCTCCTGAGAAACCACAGCGACTACTTCGGAAGCCTTGGAAACCTCAGATTCATCTGCAGGCTTTTTGCCTGTAAAGAAGCCTGCAGCCGCAGCAATTGCTACCGAACCGCAAAGCAGAACAAGAACAGAACAGATAATGACCGCTCTTGTGCCGACAGCCTTTCTTTTTTTGGCTTCAGCGCGTTTCCTTTTTTCCTGCGCAATACCGTTAAGCTTTACAGGGCTTTCGGAATCTGTTTTTCTTGTGTTTGTGCGGATGTCTTTGTCATTTCTGGAATTCTCCGACATTTTATCCTATCCTTTCGGTTATTATATTATAACGTGCCTATCTATTATTACATTAAATAGGAGAATATGTCAACGGGAAATCTGTAAGAAATTTGGAGCTAATATCATAATAATTGGTGAATTTTTCGGTTTTTTGGAAGTCAGGAAAAAAATTCACTTAAAAAATCCAACAACCGGTTGCAAAAGAATGTAAAATATAGTAAAATAAGTTTATAGAATTTTTTGTGCACCGCACGGAACAAGGAGGATAATTATGTCTGTTACATTAAGTGATAAGCATGTTAAACAATTTATCAGTGCTGAGGAATATACGGCTATAGCTCCCCAGATCGCTGCTTCCCATGATCTTCTTCACAGCAAGACCGGTCTCGGAAACGATTTTACGGGCTGGGTTGATCTTCCCGTCGATTATGACAAGGAAGAGTTTGCAAGGATCAAAAAGGCTGCTGAAAAGATCAAGGGTAATACCGATGTATTTGTCGTAATCGGTATCGGCGGTTCGTATCTCGGTGCAAGAGCTGCTATAGAGTTCCTTCGTTCACCGAATTATAACGCTATAAAAAAGGATACGCCCGATATCTACTTTACAGGTAATTCCATCAGCTCAACTGCTCTTTCTGAGCTTCTTTCAATCTGCGAGGGCAAGGATGTTTCCATTAACATGATCTCCAAGTCAGGCACAACTACAGAGCCGGCTATCGCATTCCGCGTATTCCGTGAGCTTCTTGAGAAAAAGTACGGCAAGGAAGGCGCAAAGGAGCGTATCTTCTGCACAACCGACAAGGCAAAGGGCACACTCAAGCAGCTTGCTGACCGCGAGGGCTATGAGACCTTCGTAGTACCGGATGATGTAGGCGGACGTTACAGCGTTCTTACAGCAGTTGGTCTTCTCCCGATAGCAGTATCCGGCGCAGATATCGATGCTCTTATGAGCGGCGCAGCAAAGGCAAGAGAAGAGCTTATGAGCACTGATCTTGATAAGAATGACTGCTACAAGTATGCAGCTATCAGAAATATCCTTTACCGTAAGGGTAAGTCAATAGAGCTTCTCGTCAGCTATGAGCCGGCATTCACCATGATGAACGAGTGGTGGAAGCAGCTCTTCGGCGAATCAGAGGGTAAGGATCAGAAGGGTCTGTTCCCGGCAAGCGTTGTGTTCTCAACCGACCTTCACTCTATGGGTCAGTTCATTCAGGACGGCACAAGAACAATGTTCGAAACCGTTGTACAGATCGACAAGCCGAAGTATGAAATCACAATCGGCACAGATCCCGAAAATGTTGACGGACTGAACTTCCTTTCCGGCAAGACTGTTGATTTCGTAAACAAGAAGGCATTCGAGGGCACAGTTCTGGCTCATACAGACGGCAAGGTTCCGAATGTTATTCTGACAATAGAAGAAGCAAGCGAAAGCGAGCTCGGCTACCTCATTTACTTCTTCGAGAAGGCATGCGCAATCAGCGGATATACTCTCGGAATCAATCCCTTCAACCAGCCCGGCGTAGAAAGCTACAAGAAGAACATGTTCGCTCTTCTGGGTAAGCCTGGCTATGAGGATCAGAAGGAAGCTCTTGAGGCAAGACTTCGCTGATTAAAATAATAAATTAATAATTATCATAAAAGCTGTTGACAGTTTGTTCAATTTAATATAAAATGATATATAGCAGATATCGTTTTTTGTTAAAAAAGATACAGCTAAAATAAGGAGGCAAAAATCATGGTTAAACTTATCGTCGGCAAAAAAGGCACAGGTAAAACCAAGAAACTCATTGCTCTTGCAAATGAAGCAGTTGAAAGATCAAACGGAAATGTTGTAGTTATCGAAAAGGGCTCCAAGCTCACATATGACGTAACCCATAAGGCTCGTCTTATCGATACCGAACAGTATGCAATCTCCGGCTACGATGCATTCTTTGGTTTCCTCAGCGGTCTTTGCGCTGGAAACTACGATGTAACTGATGTACTGGTTGATTCCACATTCAAGATCGGTGGACCCGATCTGGAACAGTTCGCATCCTTCATCGAGAAGATCAACGCTCTTGCAGCAAAGACAGAGACTCAGTTTACCTTCCTTGTATCCGCTGATGAAAGCGATCTGCCTGCGAGCCTCGCAGCAATAAGCGAAAAGATCTGAAACAGCGAAAAGCCTGTAATATGACTGTTTTTGCAGTATAATAGATCAAATCGGATGAAAATAACCGTATCCCTGCGGATACGGTTTTTCATTTAAAAAAACGTCAAATTTTTGCAAAAATATATTGACAAAGCGGGCGTTAAGAATTATAATAATACATGGCATTTTCGGATGCTGTGCGATTTTGTACGCTTCCGGAACAGTATTTTGTTGAGGTGAGCTTGTGGTTCTTGATCTGAAGAAGGTTTTTCTCAACGAAAACGAACGGCTCAGCGCCGCCTGCGAATTTGAGATGGTTGATCCGTCAGGGGAGATAACATATACATCCCCCGTAAATGCATCGGTGACTGTTTCAAACCACGCCGGAATGGTTGTTTACGAGTCTGAAGTTCGATTTTCGGGTCACATTCTTTGTTCTCGTTGCTGCGAGCCGTTTAACAAAGACTTTGCCTACAGGTTTAATCATATTCTCGTCGCTTCGCTCCCGGAGGGACAGGACGACGATTATATTGAAGCACCGGACTATATGCTCGATACTGATGCTTTGCTCAGAGATGATATTCTTTTGGAGCTTCCGTCAAAGTTCCTCTGTAAGGATTCATGTAAAGGCTTGTGTCCAAAGTGCGGTAAAAATCTTAATAAGGGCAAGTGCTCCTGCCCGGTGCGTGAGCCCGACCCAAGACTTGCAGCCCTGTCGGCGCTGCTTGAGGATTGATTTTTTGTACTTTAAAGGAGGTTATCAGAAATGGCAGTACCTAAGAGAAAGACTTCAAAAGCAAGAAGAGATAAGAGACGTTCATCAGTTTGGAAGCTCAGTGCTCCTGCGCTCGTTACCTGTCCTAACTGCGGCGAATACAAGCTCGCTCACAGAGCATGTGCAGCCTGCGGTATGTACAAGGGCAGAGTGGTGGTCAACACCGAGGCTTAATCGCCTGATTGGGATAGAGAAGGAGCAATCCTTCTCTATTTTTGTTTCCGGCCTATGGAGGTTGATTATATGTCATATTATAACATTGATATGCTTTATAATAAATTGACAGAAGCTGACAGGTTTGAAAAAATGAGTATTCTCGCACAGTTTTCGGCTGTATTCTACGGAAATATACCCGAAAAGAAAAGACCGGACTATATCACCGCCTTTATGACAGTACTTAATTGGATGTCTGTTTCCGCGAGCAGCGGCGTTTGGGAATACTATGATAGCTGCCGGGAAAAGGATACCGGGGATACTATAGCCTATCTGAATAAAATCGGAGAAAAGGAAATTGCCGGAAAGCTTAAGCGCGGGCACTCTCTGTATAAATCAGATAATGATTCAATTGACAAAATTGACTTCTGGTGTGAAGAAAACGAACAGCGTCTGACAGCTTTTCTGGTGAAGCTTCTGCAGGATAATAAAGGAGAAATAAAATCTCTGTTTACAGAGGCTTGATACAATTCAAATCCTAAAACGGAGCAATTAATAGCAAAATTTTTAAAGTTTCGCTCAAGCCTTTTCAAAGGCTTGCAGGGTACAGGGGCGGCGCCCCTGTCAGGGTTCGGGGCAGCGCCCCGACAAAAGGAAAGGGGGAAAAAGAATGTCAGCTCCCGTTGTGGCGATTGTCGGCAGACCTAATGTCGGCAAATCAACACTGTTTAATAAGCTGATCGGCGAGCGTGTTGCTATCGTCGATGATACTCCGGGCGTTACCAGAGACAGGATCTTCGGTGAGTGCGAGTGGAGAAACAGAAAAATAACCGTGGTGGATACAGGCGGTATTGAGCCGTATTCGGATGATATCATCCTAAAGCAGATGCGCCGTCAGGCAGAGCTTGCTATTGAAGCTGCGGATGTCATAGTGCTTGTTACCGACGTCAGAAGCGGCGTTGTCGCAACTGATGAGGAGGTAGCTTCCATGCTGCAGAAAAGCGGCAGACCGGTTGTGCTCTGCGTCAATAAGTGCGATAAGGTGGGCGAGCCGGAGCCTGAATTCTACGAATTCTATAATCTCGGTCTGGGAGAACCTATTCAGGTATCTTCCGTGCATGGTCACGGAACCGGCGACCTTCTGGATGCGGTTTTTGAATATCTGCCGCCACAGTCTGATGACGAATCCGACGACGACTTTATCCGCGTTGCCGTGATCGGCAGACCTAATGCCGGAAAGTCAAGCCTCGTGAACCGTATCACGGGCGAAAACCGCTGTATAGTGTCTGATATTGCAGGTACTACACGCGATAGTATCGATACATATATCGAGAATAAATTCGGCAGATACTGCCTTACAGATACTGCCGGACTTCGCCGTAATAACAAGATAGACGAAGCAATTGAAAAATATATGGTCATTCGTGCGGAAATGGCTATTGAACGCAGCGATGTTTGTGTTATAATGATAGACGCACAGGCAGGCGTGACAGAGCAGGATACCAGAATAGCAGGTCTTGCACACGATTCCGGAAAGGCGTGTATTATCGCTGTAAATAAATGGGATGCCATCGAAAAGGACGGCAAAACCATGGATGAATTCCGCAAACGCCTCGAAACGGAATTTGCATATATGTCTTATGCACCCTTTATCTTCATTTCGGCTAAGACGGGGCAGAGGGTCGACAGACTGTTCGAGCTTATCAATACTGTGGTTGACAGCGCCGCAATGCGTATTACCACGGGAATGCTCAATGACCTTCTTGCAGAAGCAACTGCAAGAGTACAGCCGCCTACAGATAAGGGCAGAAGACTGAAGATCATGTATGTGACCCAGGCGTCCGTAAAACCGCCGACATTTGTTTTCTTTGTCAACAGTGCCCAGCTGTTCCATTTTTCGTATCAGCGCTATCTTGAGAACCGCATCCGGGAGACTTTCGGAATGCAGGGAACACCGATACGCTTTGTGATCCGCGAGCGCGGCGACGAAAATAAATAAGTCCCTGCTCAGTGCATATAATAACGGAAGGGTTGTTCAATTTGCAGTTTCTCTCTACTTTTTTCAGCGATTTCTGGCTCTACGCCTTAATTTCGGCAGTTGCAGCATATCTGCTCAGCAGCATTAACACATCCATTATTGTGACCCGCATAGTCAAGCACGAGGATATCCGAAACCTTGGCAGCGGTAACCCCGGATTTACAAATGTTCTGCGCTGCGTTGGCAAGGTTCCCGCTGCGATAACCTTTATCGGGGATTTCCTCAAGGGCGTTATTTCTTTGATTATCCCGTTTATCCTTACTATAAACGTTCAGCATCCGGATATCGACCTCTACCGCGGACTTATGATGTATATAGCCGGACTTTGTGTTGTTTTCGGACATATGTTCCCGGTTTATTACGGCTTCAAGGGCGGAAAGGGCGTTGTTGCTTCTGCATCGGTTATGCTCCTTGTTGACTGGAGAATTCTTGTGCTGGAGCTTGTCATATTCGCTATCATGTTTGCGCTGACAAAAACTATTTCAAAATGCTCGCTTGTATGTGCGGTGTTTATTCCTGTTCTGACGGTATTTCTCCGCATTATGGATGCAGCCGGTGTTCTGTCCTTCATTGCGCCGACTCCTAACCCATCCATAGCGTTCATCTGCTGCATAGGTTTTATCACCCTTATCAATGCAGTAGCGGTCATCGTTAAGCATAAGGATAATATCAAGCGCATACTCAACGGAACAGAAAAGAAAATAACCGATAAGAAATAATGTCTATTAACATCGGTTTTATATCTGTGAACCAAAGGCTGGCATGTCAGGTCAGCCTTTTTTGTTACCCGCCCCCCACAATAGGGAAAAACATTTTTCGTATAAAATAAAAACGCCGGTGAACTTTGATTCATCGACGTTTTACTATTTGATATGTTTTTTTACAGCAACATTTGCTGAGCATTATCGGAACAAACGGACAACAGCTGCTCCTGCGCAGGGCGAAACATTTATTTCAGAGAATCAAGCTTTTTCTGCAGATCTATCATATGATTACGGCAGGCTGTGATCTCACCTGTGTATTTGTTGAACCATGCAATGTAGTTTTCGCCGTTGTGCGTGCCGTTTACCTGATCAACAGTAGGGGGATGTCCTCTCCACTGATATTGGTCATATTGTATACGATGTCTGCATTCAGAACTGACTTGCTGATATCGTAGTCCGGAGTTTCGGACAGCGTCAGTCCCTGCTTTACCATATCGTATTTATCAATCATGACCGTAAAGCTGCCGAACTTATCGTAGAAGTATGATATCGCATAAGCTGCTGCGACTATCATGATGAGTATCAGGGCAATCAGCCCGAGAGTACGTATCAGGATCTTGTACCGCTTGGTTTCTTTGGCAGTTCGCCTACACGGCAGAGCCCGATTCTGAGGAACTCTGCCGTGTATTATTTATCCGATAAACCTATCTGACCCTTGAAGATAACCGCGGCTCGGGGCAACTTGGATAATTATCCTGTTCCACGACGGGTGATTGTATTATGTAGGAATTTATGGTACAATACAAACGACAGATAGCTACCGCTGCACCAAAATATGTACAAAGGATGTTGTAAATTGGAATTACCATCAGAATATAAAAGTGAAATACGCCGGATTTTGAAGGACGACGCTGACAGATATTTTGAACTGTTTGACAGCGCTCCGTTTCGCGGAATAAGCGTCAACCGGCTGAAAATAACCCCCGAAAAGCTTCTGCCGCTGCTGCCGTTTGAGGCGACTTTGTCGCCGTTTTATGCCGACGGCTTCTATATTCCGTCAGATGCCGAGGGTATCGGCAGACATGCACTTCACCATGCCGGAGCCTTCTATGTGCAGGAGCCTTCCGCTTCCTGCGCAGCCGGACTGCTCGGAATAGAAGAGGGGGACCGGGTTCTCGACCTGTGCGCTGCTCCAGGAGGAAAAAGCTCGCAGATAGCGTCACTCCTCGGCGGAACAGGACTTATCTGGTCAAATGAGGTCGTTAAAAACCGCGCCGGGGTATTGCTCTCGAATTTCGAGAGAATGGGTATTTATTCCGGCGTGGTGTCAAGTGCACGTCCGGATGTTCTGTGCAGCGCTCTCGAGGGCTGGTTTGACAGGGTGCTTGTTGATGCCCCGTGTTCAGGCGAAGGAATGTTCCGCAAGGATAATTCCGCTGTCAATGAGTGGAGTCGCGAACATGTCTGCTCCTGTGCAGTGCGCCAGCTTGAAATACTGAAAAGCGCGGTTCTTGCTCTGAGAGAGGGCGGCGTACTTGTGTATTCGACATGTACGTTTTCTGAGGAGGAAAATGAAATGACCGTCAGCCGGCTGCTTGAGGAATGTCCGGAGCTTGAGCCTTATGATATCAGTGAGCCTTTCGGCCGCAGGACATCTCTTGCGAATGCCGCGCGCATTACTCCGCTTGAAGGCGGAGAGGGCCACTTTGCCGCACGCTTCAAAAAACGCGGCAATTCTCCCCGTCGGGAATTCACTTCCCCTGCCAGGCGCGGAAAACAAAGCGACTGCGAAAGCCTGGGCGAAGAAATGCTTAAGGATATATTTGTTGACCTTCCCAGCGGCCGCAGAATGTGTATAGGGGATAAATTCTATATCGTGCCGGAGGGACTTCCGGAACTTTCCGGACTTGGCGTGATTCGCGCCGGAGTGCTTGCCGGAGAAATGCACGGCCGCCGCATGGAGCCTGCACATTCACTCTTTACCTGTGCAAAACCGTCATCTTTGAAAAGAACGATAGAGCTGTCCTCGTCGTCGCCGGAATGTGCAGCATTTCTTCACGGCGAGGAAATAGACTGCAGCGGTGAACCGGGTTATACCGGAGTTGTGATAGACGGCATGACGACCGGATTTGGCAAATGTTCGGGCGGAAGGCTCAAAAACAAATACCCGAAGGGGCTTCGTAACTGTTGATTTTTTACTTCGACTGTGGTACAATACAATGTGTTTTTTAAAAAACGCAGGCAAATAAAAGAACCTGCCTTTCAGAGAAGGAGTATGACGGATGTCACTTATTGTAAATGAGATAAACGACAGCATATGCGGTCATGCTGCAGTTGTGTCCGACGGGGATATGGAGCTTATCGTATCTCTAGATTACGGTCCCAGAATCGTAAGCGTGACGAAGGGCGGCTCGAAGAACCTTATTTATAACGAGGTTGACGAGCAGTACGGCAGAAGCCACGGCCATAAAATGCGTATTACTCTTGAACGTTCCACTAACGGCATCTACTGCGACGATCTTCCCGTTCGCTACAGTCCTATGACTGACGGCGTGCGCTTTGTGCAGACTGCGGCTCAGCCTGTTGCACTTGAGCTTTCAATGGATATTACTAAAGCTCCGGAGGGCGGGATCATGATCGTTCATTCGGTGCTCAATAAGTCCGACGATTATGTAAAGCTGTCTATCTATACAGAAACACCATTTGATAACAGCGGATTTGTTTTTGTTCCGCAGAGCAATGTGCCGGAAACCGAAAAGCCCGGGCGCATCCTTACGCTGTGGCATGGTGTTAGCTGGACTGATCCCAGACTGCATTTTTTCAATCAGTATATATGCGTCGGAAATACAGAAAACGAGCTGCAGCACAGGCTGAAGCTCGGCTCCAATAATACAGCAGGCTGGTGCGGCTACAGCGATGGCAGGTCGTGCTTTATAAAGCGCTATGTTCATTCGAGAAGTGCGCTTTATCCGTTCTATTCCTGTTCGACAATTGCGACATCGGAATTCAGGCATATGAGTATTCAGACGACAAGCCCATTCTACCGTATAGCACCGGGAGAAAATGCAAGACATGTTGAATACTGGACTCTTCCGGAATCCGAAAAGGAGCTTTGTGCATCGGATGCAGCAGCTCTGGATGAATTCATCAATTCAATATAAAATAGTTACCGACCGGGTTGCCATTGCTGGCATGACTCCGGTCGGTATTTTTATCGAAGCTTATATAGTTTTGTATCGTTTTGACCGTAATATACGGCGAGTACCTTCTGACCTGCAGAAACCTTTGATGGCTTTCTGCTCATAAAAACACGCTGACTGCCGTCAGGACCGACGCATGTATAAAAATAGTCGTAGTATGAGTATTTTCCGAATCGGTAACGAGAGCTGTTTGCCTGCTTCAGCATGAGGATATCGCACCGCAGAATTCCGGAGGAAAGCCTATTCAGCCTTTCGATTGCATCAATGCCGACAGCAAAAAATAAGAGTATCGAAAACACAAAAAGAATTGAGAAAAATATCAGTGTGGCCTGATTAGAAAGAATTATGACAATGATATTTCCTGCCATTGAAGAAAATACTCCGAATTTTGCCAGTACGCATAACAGCAGAACTACACCAAAAAACAAAGTCAGGATCAGGGGCAGAATCAGCCTGGAACGTTCAATTCTCTTCAGTCTGAGATTTTCGTCCGGATACAGAAGCCTTCCGTCACTCTTGTGTTCATCCAAAGCAGGTTCCGTTGATCTCCAGGACATTTTCTCGCCGTCAGGAGGCGTGGATTCTGAATGATCGCTGTCGCCTGAATAATGCATCCGGTCATCAGGCATGCCGTAGGGGGAGGATATATCATATGTATTCCGGAACATGTTATCCCCGATCGGAGGTGAAGAACGATAATACTCGTCGCCGCTGTTAAGCTCGCTTTTCATAACTGCAACACATGTATGCGGATTTGCTGCATTTTCTCCCATCAGATCGACCAGCCAGACTTCTTCTCCAGTACAGCAAAGAGTAAAAACGTCCTGCGTTGCCTTAACCGTTAATTGCCGCCCTTCATACGATACGGTTACATCATATAGGTTAAGCTTTTTGTCGTCGCGGGGTCTTCGGCTTGTTCTTCCGTTTTTTTGCATCAGTCTTGCAGGGTATGCAAGCGCATTGTTATTCTCGCTCAGCTTTTTACCGATTTTTTTGTTTTTTGAAATGTAGAATAACATTATACCGCCGATTATCGCGGTTAAAACCAGTGATACGACCGCTACAATCATATAAATGTCCTGACCTTGTATTCTCCTGAGTGATAGCGGCAAAGCCCAAAATCCCGTTGCGAGTGCTATGGCAAACGGAATGCCGAGGTGTGGTACGAAGCCGTCAGTTTTGGCATTGCGAAGGCGTTCGTACAGCTGTTTTGAAACCCTGTTTTGCATATTGTGGTTCTCCCTTCCGGATTTGTTATGATTTATAGGAATTCCGAATCGCCAGAATCGAAAATAAGATTTTTATTTCTCATACGGATAAAATTTAGCATAAATATGTGAACTGCGTATGAATTTGTAAGATATAAGTTTTTTATCCTTCTGCCGTGTTATTTATCATGTTCCTTCTCTCTACTGTAAACCAAGTTCACTAATCGCCGTCGCGGATTATAGTCAATGGAGTTTTTGTCGGATGTAATAGTAGGTTCATAACATTAACTACAGTCGCCCCATTAAAGTAAGCGAGCACGCCGTTTCGACAGCGCAGCGGCATAGAATAGCCAAGGAAGCGAGCACGCCGCTTGCGGCAGCGCAGCGTGGTCGACAGGGTTAAGGAAAAGGGGTTACAAAGGGGAAAAACCTTAAGAGGGCGAAGCCTTCCTGTGGTTTTTCCACTTTGACTGACAACTGACGTAACTACAAAAGCCATCCGGCGGCAGCCAGCAGAAACTCATGGTGATACAGAAAAAATAGATGTCGCTACAAAACCACTATCTCGGCTTGCGCCGGGCTGATTTTGTAATAACCGATGGTTTTGTTATTGACACGGTAACGTCAGCGAGCCGCCGGTGCCGATTCGCGTTTGTCACTGCGCAGTGGTGGGGGTTGCTATTAATCGGGGAATGTGGTACAATAGGGAAGTAATTATATAGGAAAAGAGAATGCTTATGGCAAAAGGAAAGCTTATTGTCTTTGAAGGGCTTGACGGCTCCGGTAAGGGTACGCAGATCAGACTGCTCGCTGAAAAGCTGAGAGTACGCGGCGTGAAGGTATACGAAACTGCTGAACCTACCCAGTCTTCTACGGGCGGCATTGTCCGCGACGCTCTCGCAGGACTGACCCCGAGGACAGCATACGAGCTGTCTGCAATGTTCCTTGCGGACAGGATTTTTCATAACGTCAATCCGAAAAACGGAATAGCGAAATATATCGAAGAGGGAGTGACTGTCATATGCGACAGGTATTATTATTCCTCCTTCGCATATCAGGGAATCGACGCTGACCTCGATTGGGTGATGGGCCTGAATCTTGACTGCCGGGAAATAATGCGCCCGGATATGTGCATATTCCTCGATGTTGATACAAAGGAATGCGATGAAAGAATTTCATCGGGAAGACTTTCCCGTGAAATATATGAAAATGTGCAGGCGCAGGAAAAAATACGCCGGCGCTTTTTCGAGGTGTTCGACCGCCTGAAGGACAGAGAAAATATCAGAATTATCGATGCCTCAGGAGATGCTGAGAAAATCTCGCAGGAGATTTTAAAAATATATAACGAAATAGGAGAGAAGTAAAAATGTACCACATTAACACAAAATGCCTGCAGTCAGGCTACGAACCGAAAAACGGAGAACCGAGAGTTATTCCGATAGTTCAGAGCACTACATTCAAGTATGACAGTGCCGCTACCCTCGGAAAGCTGTTCGACCTTGAAGAGGACGGATTTTTCTACACACGCCTTACAAACCCCACTCTTTCGGCTGTTGCTGCAAAGATCGCTGACCTTGAGGGCGGCGTCGGCGCAATGCTTACATCCTCCGGTCAGGCTGCAAGCATGATATCCGTTACAAATATCTGCCACGCCGGCGACCATGTAGTATGTGCTGCGGCTATATACGGCGGAACCTTCAACCTTTTCAATAAATCCCTGCGTGAACTGGGAATCGATTTCGATTTCATTCTCCCCGACGCTACCGAGGAAGAAATCAACGCTGCTTTCAAAGATAATACAAAGGCAGTATTCATCGAAAGCGTTTCAAATCCGTCTCTCGATGTTGCAGATATTGAAACATATGCAAAATGCGCACACGCTCACGGCGTTCCGCTTATCGTAGACAATACATTCCCGACACCTATCAATTTCAGACCTATCGAATGGGGCGCAGATATCGTTACGCATTCCACCACAAAGTATATGGACGGCCATGCAGTTGCTATCGGCGGCGTAATCGTAGACAGCGGCAATTTTGACTGGACAAACGGCAAGTTCCCCATGTTCACCGAGCCGGATGAATCCTACCACGGCGTTGTTTATTCCGAGCGTTTCGGCAGAGCTGCGTATATCACCAAGGCTGTTACACATATCATGCGTGACTACGGCGCTCAGCAGAGCCCCCAGAACGCTTTCCTTCTCAACCTCGGACTGGAAACACTGCACCTTCGCGTTCAGCGCCACTGTGAGAACGCTCTTGCAGTTGCAAAGTACCTCGAAGCAAGCGATAAGATCGAATGGGTAAACTACCCCGGCCTCGAAAGCAATAAGTATTATGAGCGCGCAAAGAAGCTCATGCCGAACGGTACCTGCGGTGTTATTTCATTCGGCGTAAAGGGCGGCCGCGAAAAGGCTATGCAGTTCATGGACAGCCTGCAGCTTACAAAGCTTGTAATCCACGTTGCAGATGCACGCACCTGTGCACTTCATCCGGCAAGCACAACCCACCGCCAGATGAACGACCGTCAGCTTGAGGAATGCGGCGTAAAGCCCAACCTCATCAGAATGTCAGTCGGAATCGAATATGTTGACGATATCATTGCGGATATCGAGCAGGCACTTGCAAAAATCTGATAAATCCGACGGCTCCCGGAACGTGGGAGCCGTTTTTGTTTGGGAGCGGAGAATGAAAAATTATCAACCGCATACAACTTCCGCCGCGGCCAGTTAAGTATCGGCGCTCTTTACCTTCTCAGTCAGCTACGTTGACAGCTCCATCAGAGGGGTAACTCTTTTGCGCCGCGAATTGACAGCGCAGGCTCTGCGCCGGAGCGATTGTCACGAACATGGAGCGGCAGCTTGCCGCCGGCAGCCAGTAGAAAATTACGGTAATACAGAAAAAACAGATATCGCTGCAAAACTACTATCTCGGCTTGCGCCGGGCAGTACTTGTAGTGCCGCTACCTTGGTCACTGACACGGGGGCGGGCCACAGGGCTGGCGCCCTGAGTTCTCTCCCCCGTGAACCCCCTCCCCTTACCTGCTTTCACCGCCCCGGTCTTAATAGCAACGCTACTCCGCCCCATTGCGGTTTCAGGCCGACGATTTTTTTGTAATTGTATGCACGGAATTTCTGACTTAGGACGTTGAAGATATTTTTTGAAATAACAGAACCGCTATTAACTAAGACCGCGATCAGCCAACTTATGGTGCTGATTCAGAGCGAAGCGGAGCTGAACGATTATCGCGAACAGGGTGCAGCGTCACGCTGCAGAGCGAAGCGGAGCTGAGCGATTATCGCGAACAGGGTGCAGCGTCACGCTGCAGAGCGAAGCGGAGCTGAGCGATTGTCGCGAATCGACAGCGGAGGCACTCCGCAGGTTGAGTAGAAAAATATTGCTTATTTATCAAAACTGTGGTACAATAAAGTGGAATATCTGTATCGGGACGGAGGATAACGCTAAAAGATGACAGTAAATGTGCTCGGCGCAGGTCTTGCCGGCTGCGAAGCCGCATGGCAGATAGCCGAAAGAGGAATAAAAGTCAGGCTTTATGAAATGAAGCCGCTGAAAAAGACCCCGGCGCATAAAAGCGATAATTTCTGCGAGCTGATATGCTCGAATTCGCTTAAGGCTGCAAGGGTGGAAAGCGCAGCAGGACTTCTTAAAGAGGAAATGCGCCGCACGGGTTCGCTTCTGATGCAGTGTGCCGACAAATGCAGCGTACCTGCAGGAGGTGCGCTTGCCGTTGACCGCGATATCTTTTCGTCCATGGTGACAGAAAAAATCCGCTCCCATCCCTTTATCGAAGTGATAGGGGAAGAGGTGACAGAGCTGCCGCAGGAAGGTATAACCGTAGTCGCAACCGGACCGCTGACGTCTAACGCCCTTGCTGAAAAAATAGGCGGGCTTTGCGGAGAGGGTCTGCACTTTTTTGATGCAGCAGCGCCGATAGTTACCGCCGAAAGCATTGACATGAGCTGTGCGTTCACTGCCTCACGCTACGATAAGGGCGGCGACGATGCATATATCAACTGCCCGATGAATAAGGAGGAATACGAAGCCTTCCACGCTCAGCTTGTCGCTGCAGAGCGTGCACCTCGCCACGACGTGGATGTTATGAACCCGAAGGTGTACGAGGGCTGTATGCCGGTTGAAATACTTGCCGGAAGGGGACTGGATACCCTGCGTTTCGGACCTATGAAGCCCGTCGGACTGCGCGACCCGAGAACCGGACACCGTCCGTGGGCAGTGGTTCAGCTTCGTACTGAAAACGCTGAAAAGACCATGTATAACCTTGTGGGCTTCCAGACAAACCTTAAATTCCCGGAGCAGCGCCGTGTGTTCGGAATGATACCGGCACTTAAAAATGCGGAATATGTCCGCTACGGCGTAATGCACAGGAATACATTCCTCGATTCTCCCCACCTGCTGAGCGCTGCTTACAGTATGAAGGAAAACCCGGATCTGTTTTTTGCCGGACAGATGACCGGCGTTGAAGGATATATGGAATCCGCAGGCTCCGGACTTATCGCCGGAATAAATGCCGCAAGACGCGCGATGGGCGAAAGTATGCTCATCCTGCCGAAGGAAACCATGCTCGGCGCACTTGCCGACTATGTTGCAAATGCGGATACAAAGGATTTCCAGCCTATGGGCGCAAACCTCGGTATCCTGCCCCCGCTTGAAGTGCATATACGCGATAAGCGTGAGCGTGCCGCAGCCTATGCGGAGCGTTCGCTCAGTGCACTGAAAGAATTCGGGGTGAGCTGATATGATCCTCTATTTTTCTGCAACCGGAAACTGTAAATATGTTGCCGGTAGACTGTCGGAGGCTGCTGGAGATGAGGCTTTGTCCGTCGTGGACTGCATGCGCGAAGGCCGACGTGAGTTCGAGGATGATATGATTGTTATTGTATCCCCGACCTATTACTGGGCGCTTCCTGCAATAATGAAACGTTTTCTGACGGGGGCAGAGTTTCGTGCGGATTATATCTGCCTTGTTGCGACCTACGGAACGACAACCGGAGCAATAAGACAGTATACGGAAAAAGCAATCGGCAGAAAGCTCGACGCCTTCTTTTCTGTCAGAATGGCAGACAGCTTTACTCCGATGTTTGATATTTCCACACCGGAAAAGCTTTTAAAATTCACTTCAACCACTGAACAGGAAATTGAGCAGGTAATTAATGCGGTATCAGAGCGTAAAAGGGTGAAAAGCCCGTCAATGCCGAAGCCGCTTGCAATGTTTTTTGCGCAGCCGCTGTATAATCTCAGCGCGAGGAAAACCTCAAAACTGTGGGTCAGGGACAACTGCACCGGCTGCGGCAAATGTGCGAGAAAATGCCCCGTTCAGGCAATTGAAATGAAGAATAACCGCCCTGTATGGGTTAAGGATAAATGCGAGATGTGCCTCGGGTGTCTGCACCGCTGCCCGGAATTTGCCATCCAGTACGGAAACGGCGTTTCGGAAAAGCACGGTCAGTATACAAATCCGAATGTCACTCTCTGAAATATACAGTTTGCCTCTGTGCAGTGCAGAGAGGCCCGGAAGGAGTAATAACGATGAAAATCATCGTAGACGCATTCGGCGGAGATAACGCTCCGCTGGAAATAATAAAGGGCTGCATACTCTCCCGTCAGGAAAATCCTGATGTTGAGGTTGCAATGGTAGGCTCTGAGGAGCTTATCAGAAAATGTGCCGACGAAAACGGACTGGATATAACCCCGTTTGAGATATTCGACGCACCGGACATAATTACTATGGAGGATGAGCCTACATCCATCCTCAAGGAAAAGAAGGACAGCTCCATGGCTGTGGGTCTGCGTCTTATTTCCGAGGATAAGGGCGACGCCTTTGTAACAGCCGGAAACAGCGGCGCAGTTGTAGTTGGCGCTACAATGATAGTAAAGCGCATCAAGGGTATACTTCGCCCTGCGTTTGCTTCAGTTATGCCGACTTCCGCCGGACCCTTCATGCTTATCGATGCCGGAGCAAATGTCGAGGTCCGCGCCGAAATGCTGCGCCAGTTCGGCATAATGGGTTCAATTTATATGGAAAAGATCATCGGCGTCGAAAACCCGCGTGTCGGTCTTGCAAATGTCGGTACCGAGGATCACAAGGGCGGTCCGCTGCAGCATGAGGCTTTTGAGCTGCTGAAAAAGACTGACCTGAATTTCATAGGCAATATAGAGGCGAGAACCATCCCTGCCGGCTGCGCGGATGTGGTTGTTGCGGACGGCTTTACGGGAAATGTCATTGCCAAGATGTACGAGGGCGCCGCAAAGGAGCTTATGAAGAAAATCAAGGGTGTTTTCTACAAGAACGCCAAAACCAAGCTTGCGGCTCTTATGATAAAGAAGGAGCTTACGGAAATGAAGGCTTATTTCGACTATAACCGCTACGGCGGCGCAGTCGTAATGGGTGTCAAGAAGCCGGTTATGAAAACCCACGGCAGCGCAAATGCCGTTGCGGTTTCTGCGGCTGTCCGTGCATGCGCCGAATTCGTGCAAACCGGTGCTCTGGATACGATTACCCGCAAAATTTCCGATCTGAAAGCAGAGGAGTAAGCAATGAAGGAACTCGAAAAGAAAATAGGCTATAAATACAAGGATATCTCATATCTTGAAAATGCGCTTACGCATTCAAGCTTTGCAAACGAATCCCGCCACGGAATACGCAGCAATGAAAGGCTGGAATTCCTAGGTGACGCTGTGCTGAGCATAGTTGTTTCGGATTATATATACAGAAACTGCCCGAAGCTTCCGGAGGGCGAGCTTTCAAAGCTGCGCGCAGCCCTTGTCTGTGAAAAAAGCCTTTGCCGCTTTGCATCAGACCTCGGCGTAGGCAGCTATCTGAAGCTCAGCCGCGGCGAGAGAAACCTCGGCGGGGCCTCACGTCCGTCAATACTTGCGGATGCATTCGAGGCAATAATCGCTTCCATCTATCTTGACGGCGGTATGGAGGAGGCTGCGAAATTCATTCTCCGCTATGTTGAGCCTGAAATAAAGAACCCGAAGCCGCGTGCCTTCAAGGATTACAAGACTACGCTGCAGGAGATAGTGCAGAAAAACCCGGAGGAGCACCTGTCATATGTTCTGACCGGTGAGGAGGGACCTGACCACGATAAGCATTTTTCAGTGGAGGTTCACCTCAATAACAATGTAATCGGCAAGGGCGGGGGAAGAAGCAAGAAGGAAGCCGAACAGCAGGCCGCAAGAGAAGCTCTGAAGCTGATGGGATACTGAATTAACGAATAGTGAATTATTGCGCTTCATACCGTCCTGACTGGATAATGGAATACAGGGAGAGATCAGACTGAGACACGCTAACATTTCTATATTCGTACCTCACATCGGCTGCCCGCACCGCTGCAGTTTCTGCAATCAGACGGAAATAACGGGTCAGACAAAAAGGGTGAGCGCTGCAGATGTTGACCTTGCCGTGCAGACGGCAATACGCTCTCTCGGGGACAGAACACGTGAGGCGGAAATAGCCTTTTTCGGCGGAAGCTTTACGGCAATAGAGCAAAGCTATATGCTCTCACTGCTGGAAGCTGCTTATAAATATGTGAAAAGCGGTACATTTTACGGGATAAGACTTTCCACCCGTCCGGATGCCGTTGACCGTGAAATACTCGGGCTTTTGCGTGACTATGGAGTAACCTCCGTAGAGCTTGGTGCTCAGAGTATGGACGACGATGTGCTTACGCTCAACCGCCGCGGTCATACTGCCGATGATGTAATCCGGGCGTCACACCTTATCAGGGAATACGGCTTTTCGCTCGGGCTGCAGATGATGACATCCCTTTACGGCAGCAGCGACGAAAAGGATATCAGAACCGCGGAAAAGATAGCGCAGCTTGCCCCCGATACCGTCAGGATATATCCCACGGTGGTTATGAAAAACACCCGGCTTGACGAGCTTTTCAGCTTGGGGGAATACCGCCCGAAAAACGCTGAGGAAAGCGTCGGGCTGTGTGCGTATCTTCTGAGGTTTTTTGACGATAAGGGTATAGACGTTATCCGTCTCGGTCTGCACGACAGTCCGTCTCTGCGCGAGAGCATGACGGGCGGCGCATTCCACCCGGCGTTCAGGGAGCTGTGCGAAAGCCGCATAATGCTCGAAAACGCACTTGAAATTATTAAAGCCGGAGGACTGTCCGGAGAAGTAGCGTTTTACGTTTCGCCCCGTTCGGTGTCACGATTTGTGGGACAGAAACGCAGTAATATAAACGAGCTTGCAAAGCTCGGTATCAGGGCTGAAGTAAAAACGGATGCAGCTCTGGGAAAATACGATGTAAGAATATAAAAAAGCAGGTTGGTAGAATAATGCGACTGAAGGCATTGGAAATTCAGGGATTCAAAACCTTCCCTGATAAAACGAAACTGAATTTTACAGAGGGTATCACAGCGGTTGTCGGACCCAACGGCAGCGGCAAGAGCAATATCAGCGACGCTATACGCTGGGTTCTCGGTGAGCAGAGTGCAAAGGCTCTGCGCTGCTCCAAAATGGAGGACGTCATCTTCGGCGGCACTCAGCAGCGTAAGAAAACAGGCTTTGCCCAGGTTACGCTGTCATTTGACAATACGAATCGTGCGCTGTCCTTTGACGGCGACGAGGTAGCCGTTACAAGACGTTATTACCGCAGCGGCAACAGTGAATACCTTATCAATAATACAGCGGTCAGACTGCAGGATATCCACGAGCTGTTCATGGATACCGGTCTCGGCCGTGACGGATATTCCATGATCGGTCAGGGCAAGATTGACGCCATTGTTGCGACAAAGGGCGAGGACAGAAGAGAAATATTCGAGGAAGCCGCAGGTATTTCGCGTTTCCGCTATAAAAAGGCCGAGGCTGAAAGACGCCTTGCGCGCACCGAGGAAAACCTTGTGCGTCTGCGTGACGTTATGGCGGAGCTTGAAAGCCGTGTTGGACCTCTGAAAATACAGTCGGAAAAGGCCAAGGCATATCTTGAATACGCCGAGGAAAAGCGCGGGCTTGAAATTGCACTCTGGCTGCGCACGCTTGACCGTTCGGCACAGTCGGTGCGCGAGCAGGAGGACAAGATCTCCGTTGCAAATTCGCAGTATGCCGATATCGAACGCAGCCTGTCCGATATTGAAAAGGAAAATAACGAAATATATGAAAATTCGCTGCAGTGCACCGCAAAGTCGGAGCAGCTGCGCCGTGATATATCCGAAAGGGAGGAAAAGGCTGCCGAAAGCCGTTCCGAAGCGGCGGTTCTCAGAAGCGAGATACGCCACAATGCCGAAAGTGCTGCACGTATACGTGACGAAATCAAAGAGCTTTCACGCTCCGAGGAGGAACTCGGCGCTGCTATCGTAGAGAAAAACAGCCGCATTGAAAAGCTTGCTGAGGATATACAAAGCCGCCGACAGGATGAGCAGAAGCTTACGGCTCAGCTGCTTGACCTGAGAAGCGGAGAAAGCGAATCCGCGGACAGAATTGCAAAAATCAATGCAGAGCTTGCAGAGCTGACCGCAAAGGCAGGGGATGCGAAGGTAGGCTATATTACCGCTTCAACTGCAATAACCGAGCTTGGCGAGCGGCAGGATGTAATAGAAAACAACATCAAGGCAAAGCGCTCACAGTGCGAAACGCTGGAGGGTATTATTGCCGATTACCGTAAAATGACAGACGACTGCGACAATGCCATTGCCGCAGCTCAGCACGAAAAAGACGAAATCAACTCTCATATTGCCGAGGGCGAAAAATACTGCGACAATATAAAGGCGCAGCAGGATACAGCCTCGCTTGCGTCACGCCGCCTCAGCGACAAGGCTCGTATGCTCGAGGAGCTTGAACGCAACCTTGAGGGCTTTGCGCAGAGCGTAAAGCTTGTTATGAAGAAATCCGCTTCCGGTGAGCTGCACGGAATCCACGGACCCGTTTCAAGGGTAATTAAGACCGATCCGCAGTACGGCACGGCTATAGAAATAGCTCTTGGCGCCGCAATGCAGAATATCGTTACCGAAAATGACGAGGATGCGAAAGCTGCCATCCGTTATCTTAAACAGCACGACGGCGGCAGAGCGACATTCCTTCCTATGTCCACCATCAAGGGCAGAAGCCTCAGCGAGCAGGGTCTCGAAAGCTGCCGCGGATTTGTCGGAATCGCTTCCGCACTTTGCTGTTGCGATGGCTGCTATGAGGGTATACTGTCAAACCTTCTCGGCAGGATCGTCGTAGCTGAGGATCTTGACTGTGCGGTTGAAATTGCTAAAAAGTATTCCTACCGTTTCCGCGTTGTAACGCTCGACGGTCAGGTTGTCAATACCGGTGGTTCGCTGACCGGCGGTTCCCTTGCAAAGGGAAGCGGACTTATGAAGCGTGCCGGTGAAATAGAAAAGCTTAAAAATGAAGCACAGGCTGAAAAGGATAAGGCGGACGCACTTGCTGCAAAGCTTGAAAAGGGCAGGGAAAGACTGTCGGAGCTTTCCGGTCAGCTTGCTCGGGCGGAGGAAAAGCTCAGTATTGCCGGCAGCGACAAGATCAAGCTCGATTCCGAAATACGCAGCCGAAAAGCCGAGCTCGACAGCACGCGTCAGGCTCTGGAGGAAGTTACCGCGGAGCGCGACGGAGCCGAAAAGAAGCTTGCTGAGCTGACTGAAACGATGGAACAGTCGAGAACTCAGCTTGACGAATACAGAAAGAAAATATCTGAAAACGAGCAGCAGGCACGTTCACTTACAGGCTCGAAGGATGAGCTTGCAAAGCAGCGCGAGCAGCTTGCTGATTCGCTTCAGGAAATAAAGCTCGGCATCATGGGACTCGAACACGATATTTCCATGATAAAGAGCGAAATAGAGAGCACCTTCGCACAGAAAAGCAAGGCGCAGCAGAGAATAGAAGAGGGCAATGCCGAGCTGCAAAGACTCGGAAAGGAAAAGGACGAAACCGAGCAGAAGGCAAAAACCTGCGAGGAGCTTGCCGAAAGCCTGTCGGAAGAGGCAGCAGCAATGAAAGGCGAAATCGAAGCCCTTACTGCGAAAAAGCTTCAGCTTGACAGCAGACAGTCTCAGCTGCGGACCATTGAAAGAGAAAAAACTGCAGAACGCGAGCATATCAGCGGCGAGCTTGCAAGACTTGAGGAGCGCCGCGCAAATCTGCAGAAGGAATATGACAGCATTACCGAAAAGCTCTGGGAGGAGTATGAGCTTACCAGACGTGAGGCGGAAAAATGCGCAGCCGTTATTGAAGAGGTCGGAAAGGCTCAGAAAAGACTGTCCGAGCTGAAATCAAAGATAAAGGCCCTCGGAAATGTCAATGTTGCAGCAATAGAAGAATATAAGGAGGTCAGCGAGCGCTACGAATTCATGAAGCGCCAGATAGGAGATGTAGAAAAGTCCAAAAACGAACTCATGCATCTCATCGGTGACCTTACAAAGCAGATGCGTGAGATATTCATCGACCGCTTCAATATGATAAACAAGAATTTCGGGGCGACCTTTACGGAGCTGTTCGGCGGCGGTCAGGCGAGTCTTTCGCTGAGCGACCCGGAAAATGTTCTTACAACCGGAATAGAAATTTCCGTCGAGCCGCCTGGAAAGATAGTCAGCCATATCGAGCTGCTCTCCGGCGGAGAAAAGGCACTTGTGGCAATAGCACTGTACTTTGCCATCATGAAGGTCAGCCCGGCACCCTTCTGCGTAATGGACGAGATCGAAGCCGCACTCGACGATGTCAATGTATACCGATTTGCGGAATATCTTCGCCGCATGAACGATAATACGCAGTTTATTTGTATTACCCACCGCCGCGGCACAATGGAGGAAGCAGACGTTCTTTACGGTGTTACAATGCAGGAGCAGGGCATATCAAAGCTTCTGGAGCTGCATGCAACCGAAATCGAGCAGAAGCTCGGTATGAAGGTCTGATAACCGGATAGTGAATAACTCAGGCGAGATGCATTTTACATCGTACATTTATAAACCCGGAGGTTATTATGGGAATATTTGAAAAAATCAAACAGGGTCTGAAAAAGACGCGTGACGCGCTTTTCGGCAGGATAGACAGCCTGCTGATTCGAGGAGCTTGAGGAGCTTCTTGTTATGGGAGATGTCGGCATGTATACAGCCGAGAAGATCTGTGACGAGCTGAAAAAGCGCGTCAAGGAGCAGGGTATCACCGACCCGTCCGAAATACGCGGACTTCTCGAGGAGGTCATCACAGAAATACTCAGCGGCGGTCAGGAGCTTGACCTTTCCACAAAGCCGTCAATAATTCTTGTAATAGGCGTAAACGGCGTCGGCAAGACTACGACTATCGGAAAGCTTGCCGCACGCTTTACCAGAGAAGGAAAGCGTGTCACCCTTGCGGCTGCCGATACCTTCCGTGCCGCTGCTATTGACCAGCTCGAAATCTGGGCAGAGCGTTCCGGTGCCGATATAATAAAGCAGGGCGAAGGCTCTGACCCGGCAGCAGTTGTATTTGACGCTATCTCATCCGCAAAGGCAAGGGGCAGCGATGTTATCATTGCTGATACAGCAGGTCGACTGCATAACAAGAAAAACCTCATGGCGGAGCTTGCGAAGATCAACCGCATTATCGACAGAGAGCTGCCGGATTCCACAAAGGAGGTTCTGCTTGTACTCGACGCGACAACAGGCCAGAACGCCGTAAACCAGACAAAGGAATTCAAGAATGCTGCCGGAATCACCGGTATCGTTCTGACAAAGCTCGACGGTACCGCAA
This sequence comes from uncultured Eubacteriales bacterium, assembly GCA_900315875.1. Classification (GTDB taxonomy): domain Bacteria; phylum Bacillota; class Clostridia; order Oscillospirales; family Acutalibacteraceae; genus UBA1213. Next base: position 30,417 of record ONAX01000015.1, read on the forward strand.
AGGGCGGCGTTGTCCTTGCTATAAAGGAGGAGCTTGACGTTCCGGTTAAATTCATCGGTGTCGGCGAGCAGATAGATGACCTGCAGCCCTTCGATCCGGAGGAATTCGCAAAAGCGCTGTTCTCCGACGAAAGCACGGATGCCGTGCAGGAGGAACCCGAAGCTGCAGCACCGGCACAGCCTGCCACAGAGGAGCCGGAGCGTCCGGCAACAGCCGATATATGGGCGCAGATAGACGCCGAAAACGAAGCCGAGCGCCAGAACCAGCTCACTGCCGACGAGAAAAGCGAAGAAGAGCTTGAAAGGGAAAAGGAGCAGGCAAAGCTTGAACGCCAGAAGGAGCGTGAGCGCCGCGCAGAGGAGCGCCGCGAGCGTGCCAAGAAATACAACTGGAGCACGGAGTAAGCGTGCATTTGTGACATACTAAAAGGAAGTGACGATATGTTCTGTGTTATCGCATCAAATAATAAGAAAAAAGTCGAAGAACTGAAAAGAATACTTACACCGCTTGATATTATCGCCAAAACACCCGCAGAGCTGGGCGTTACCCTCGACGAGGTTGAGGAAACCGGCAGTACCTTCCGCGACAATGCCGAGCTGAAGGCAGTGGCTGCAATGAAAAAGACCGGCTTTGCCGCAATAGCCGACGACAGCGGACTTTGCGTGGATGCTCTCGGCGGCAGACCGGGAGTGTTTTCGGCAAGATATGCTGAAACCGATGAGGAAAAAATAAATAAGATAGTTTCAGAGCTGAACGAGCTTGGAAACGTTCCGCGCACTGCGCATTTCACATGCGTTATCTGCCTTGCATATCCGGACGGAAGGCGGCTGTTCGTTGAGGAACGCTGCGACGGAGAAATCGGCTTTGCCCCGAGGGGCAGCGGCGGCTTCGGCTACGACCCGATATTCTTTGTCGACGGCAACAAGACCTTCGCAGAGCTGACCGATTCCCAGAAGGACGCAATGAGCCACCGCGGACGCGCGCTGAGAAAGCTCAGTGAAATACTGACCGAGGAACGTCAGGCTGATTAAAAGGAAAGAGGGATAATATGCTTACAAGCAAGCAAAGAGCGTTTCTGCGCTCACTGGCTACAACAGAGGATACAATAGTAATGGTCGGAAAGGGCGGCATGAGCGACCAGATAATAAATCAGGCTGACGATGCGCTGACTGCAAGAGAGCTTATCAAGGGCAAGGTGCTTGAAACAGCGGATATAGATTCCCGCGAGGCTGCCGAGCTTATCGCTGCAAAAACGGGCGCCGATGTGGTACAGGTAATAGGCTCCAAATTCGTGCTTTTCCGCCGCAATACCCAGGCTCCGAAAATAGAGCTTCCCAAAGCGAGGAAAAAAAGATGAAAACGGCAATGTTCGGCGGCAGCTTCAACCCCGTGCATAAGGGTCATGTGCAGCTTGCGTCGGCGTTTATCGGGCAGCTGTCCCTTGACAGGGTGCTGATAGTCCCGAGCCTTATTCCGCCGCATAAACAGGTGCACGACCGCATAGACCCGCAGCACAGGCTGAAAATGTGTGAGCTCGCCTTTGAGCACAGCGAGAAGATACAGGTCTGCGACATTGAGCTTCGCAGGCAGGGTGCCAGCTACACCTATGAAACCCTGCAGCAGCTGCATGAAATGTATCCGCAGGATGAGCTTTTCCTCATAACCGGCGCGGATATGTTCATGACCATCGAAAGCTGGCGGCATCCGGAAATAATCTTTTCCCTTGCCACTGTATGCGGAGTCCCCCGGGACAGCGACAGCATAACACAGCTGCAGCAGCACGAGGACGTGCTTCATTCTCTCGGTGCACGCACAGCAGTGCTTGACGCCGGAGTGATGACTGTTTCTTCAACGGAGGTCCGACGCCGCATCAGGGCAGGGGAGGATATTTCCCCGCTGGTTCCGGCTGCGGTTGAGGAATATATAATTGGTAACGGTTTATACCGCTGACAAGCGGTAAAATATACGCGATAGTGAAACAATAGGGAGGACTAATGCAATGAGTGAAGGATTAAAAATTGTATCGGATTATCTTTCAATGTCGAAGATCAATCTTCTGAAATTCCAGTTTCAGAACAGAGTTTCCAGGGAAAACGAGATCATGTCTGATATAGTCATGTATTTCGGACCGTTCCCATATCATGACGGAGACGAAATGCTTATGGTGCTGTTTGAAAACTGCACCAATATCGAAATAAACAACGATCTTTTCGACGGTGTGCGCCGTCCGGCAATTCTTCTGTACGACGTGACCGACAAGAACAAGACGACCAATGTCTGTCGCGTTGAGGAGGATGCAGGTCTGTTCTCCTTCTGGTGCGAGGAAGTTACATACAAGAGAATAAAGAAGCTCACAGAAGAAAAAGAATGATTAATTTCCCCGGTGCAAATTGGGTGCAGCGTTATCCCAAGGGCACTTCCTTCGGGCGCACGCTGCAGAGCGAAGCGCCGGCGAGCCGCCGGTGCCGATTCGCGGCGGAGTGCCTCCGCGGTCAATTCGCGTTTGTCGCTGCGCTTACGCTCCGCTCTGAGTGCGAGCCGTAAGCTCACTGGTCGCGGTCGTAGATTATAGTCAATTAAATTTTTTGTCAGGGTAACGCTTTTTTGCGGCTTCGGGCTGATAAGTTTATTCGTAATGGTACGCACGGAAGTTAAGACTTCAGACGTGGAAATTTATTGATAAAATAGAATCGCTATTAAATATGGACGCGGCCCTTCCAAGTAGCGGTACGCAATCAGAGCGAAGCGGAGCTGAGCGATTGTCGCGAATCGGCGCCGGCGGCTCGCCGGTGATGGGGAAGGGTTGCAAGATTGAGTTAGTTGTTGTATAATAGTTACTGCAAATTGATGAAAGGATAGGACTGATCGTTTTGACGGTAAAGGATTACGAAAAGATAATTTCAAAGCGTATGAAGGAAGCACGACTACGCCACTCGAAAAACGTGGCAAAGGAGGCTGTGCGCCTTGCTAAAAAATATGGCGCCGATGTGCAGCGCGCCGAAATAGCCGGAATACTGCACGACGCTACTAAGGAAACACCGGAAGCGGAGCAGATGGAGCTTATCGAGCGCGCAGGAATCGTCCTGACCGATCTGGAAATGAGCAGCCATAAGCTATGGCATGCAATATCCGGCGCTGCTTTTGCAAAGGTGGAAATGGGTATAGACGACCCCGATATAATCAATTCCATCCGCTATCATACCACCGGACGTGCAGATATGTCGCTGCTTGAAAGGGTTATTTTCATCGCGGATTTTACCTCTGCCGAGCGTGACTATGACGGCGTTGACAGAATGCGTAAGGTTGCCGATAAGGATCTGGACGATGCCTGCCTTGAGGGAATGTCGTTCACAATTGCAGACCTTGCACAGCAAAAGCTGACCATTGCCCCGGATACCTTCTCCGGCTATAACTGGTTCGCAATGCAGAAGCTGAAAAAGAAGAAATAATAACGGAGGAAAACATATGACATCACTTGAAACAGCAAGACTTGCCGCAAAGGCTCTTGACTCAAAAAAGGGTCTTGATATAAAGATCATCCGTATTGACGATATATCTTCCATTGCTGATTATTTCGTAATCGCAACGGGAACGTCCAATACCCACGTCAAGGCTCTTGCCGACGAAACAGAATTCCGCCTTGATGAGGCAGGACTGTCCGTCAGCGCGGTTGAGGGTCAGAGAAATGACACATGGATACTGCTCGATTATATTGACGTAGTTGTCCACGTTTTTTCAGAGGAAGCAAGAGAGTACTATAACCTCGAGCGCCTTTGGGAGGACGGAGAAATAATCGGAAACGAATAAAGAAAAATCTTCAGAAAGAGGAGAGAAAAGCATTGAAGTACGACCATAAATTAGTTGAACCCAAATGGCAGAAGGCATGGGAGGACGCAGGTATCTTCCATGCAGAATCACAAAGCAGCAAACCGAAATTCTATACCCTTATCGAATTCCCGTATCCGTCGGGTCAGGGTCTGCATGTCGGACATCCCCGTTCATATACGGCACTCGATATAATCGCAAGAAAGCGCCGTATGCAGGGCTACAATGTTCTTTATCCTATCGGCTGGGACGCATTCGGCCTTCCGACAGAGAATTTCGCTATCAAGAACCACGTTCACCCCAAGGATGTAACAAAGAAAAACGTTGCACGCTTCAAGGGTCAGCTGCAGTCACTGGGTATTTCCTTTGACTGGAGCCGTGAAATCAACACAACCGACCCGTCCTACTATAAGTGGACACAGTGGATATTCCTGCAGCTGTTCAAAAAGGGCCTCGCATATAAAAAGGAAATGGCTGTAAACTGGTGTACATCCTGTAAGTGCGTGCTTGCAAATGAAGAGGTAGTAAACGGCGTGTGCGAGCGCTGCGGCAGCGAGGTAGTGCGCAAGGTAAAGTCACAGTGGATGCTGAAGATAACAGCATATGCAGACAGACTTATCAATGACCTTGACCTCGTTAACTATCCCGACAGAGTAAAGGCTCAGCAGAAAAACTGGATAGGCCGCTCTACGGGTGCCGAGGTTGATTTCACAACCACGACAGGCGATACACTTACCGTATATACCACCCGCCCGGATACACTCTTCGGCGCTACATATATGGTTATTTCTCCGGAGCACCCGATTATAGAAAAGCTCTCCGGCGTTATCGGCAATATGGACGAAATCAGGGCTTATCAGCAGGCTGCTGCAAGAAAGTCGGATTTCGAGCGTACAGAGGTTGCCAAGGATAAGACCGGCGTATGTATTTCCGGCGTTGAGGCTATCAACCCCGTAAACGGCAGACAGATTCCGATATTCATCTCCGACTATGTACTCGTGTCCTACGGTACCGGCGCTATTATGGCTGTACCTGCGCACGATACCCGTGACTGGGATTTCGCAAAGAAATTCGGACTTCCCATAATTGAGGTCGTCAAGGGCGGCGAGGACGTTCAGAAGGAAGCCTTCACGGACTGCGCTACCGGCGTTCTTGTAAATTCCGATTACCTCAACGGTCTGAGCGTGGAGGACGCAAAGAAGAAGATAATCGAAAAGCTGGAGGAAAGCGGCAAGGGTCACGCAAAGGTAAACTTCAAGCTGCGTGACTGGGTGTTCTCACGTCAGCGCTACTGGGGCGAGCCTATTCCGATAGTTCACTGCCCGTGCTGCGGCGCAGTTGCTCTGCCCGAAAGCGAGCTTCCGCTGGAGCTCCCCGATGTAGAAAGCTACGAGCCGACCGATAACGGCGAATCTCCGCTTGCAAAGATGACCGACTGGGTGAATACAAAGTGCCCGAAGTGCGGCGGCGACGCAAAGCGTGAAACCGATACAATGCCCCAGTGGGCAGGCTCCTCATGGTACTTCCTGCGCTATATGGATCCGCATAACGATACAGCCCTCGCTTCAAAGGAAGCTCTCGATTACTGGTCACCCGTTGACTGGTATAACGGCGGTATGGAGCATACCACGCTTCACCTGCTCTACAGCCGTTTCTGGCATAAGTTCCTCTATGATATCGGCGTTGTTCCCACTCCGGAGCCATATGCAAAGCGTACAAGCCACGGCATGATCCTCGGTGAAAACGGCGAGAAGATGAGCAAGTCCAGAGGAAACGTAGTAAACCCCGACGAAATAGTCGATGTTTACGGCGCTGATACAATGCGTCTTTTTGAAATGTTCATCGGCGACTTCGAAAACGCCGCTCCGTGGAACAGCTCCAGCATAAAGGGCTGCCGCAGACTGGTTGAACGCTATGTCGGCCTTACAAATATCCTGACGGACGAAGAGGGTATCCGCCCTGAGCTGGAAGGCTCTGTCCATAAGGCTATCAAGAAGGTAGGGGACGATATCGAGATACTGAAGTTCAATACCGCTATTGCGGCTCTGATGTCACTCATCAACGACATTTCCGATACAGGCTCCGTTACCAAGGGCGAACTGAGGGTGTTCACAATCCTTCTGTCTCCGTTTGCACCCCATGCCGCAGAAGAGGTATGGCACGAGGCAGGCCTCGGCGAAGGCTTCGCAGCTTGTCAGAAGTGGCCTGAGTATGACGAGTCCAAGTGCGTTGAGTCTACTATCGAGATCGCTGTGCAGGTCAACGGCAAGGTCCGCGATAAGATAGTTGTTGCTGCCGATATAGATCAGGCAGGCGCAATTGAGGCTGCAAAGGCAAGCGATAAGATCAAGGCAAACATTGAGGGTAAGAATATCATCAAGGAAATCTACGTCAAGGGTAAGCTTGTAAATATTGTTGCAAAATAATATATGACAGGGGTAGTTGAATAAAACTGCCCCTTTTGTATTTTTCTACGGGAAAGATGCATATCTTTTCATCCGCTGTGAAAATGGTCATATCACGTCTGATAAGAAAAACGACATCCGGATACAGCACAGAATCGCTGCCGTGTCCGGCTTTTGTCTGTGGAGATGTCAATTAATATTGTCTATTTAGCTAAGCATGAGTCTATTATTTGTGCATTTTGCGGAAAATTAATCATAAAATAGTTTTTAATTGACATAGCAAATACAATAGAATATAATAAAACCGGAATTACTATTGTGTTAGGAGAGTTATTATGGAAAGAGAGTCTTTGCTTGCAGCGTCGCTGGAAATTGTAAGACTGCTCAGTGAAAATGACTATGACGGACTCAGAAGTATCGGCGCACTTGAATATATGTCGGAGGACGCCGTCAGATTTGCAATCAGCGATTACGGCGAAAATATCGACGGCTATAAGGGAGAGGTCGATCCCCCCGTCGGCGAGGTTGCCGAGGGCTATGCCGAGCATTTCAGCTATATCAGCTCCGAGGACGGCAAAACCTACTGGACATACCTCGATCTGTACCTTGACGGCATAATAAGCGAAAGAAGCGACCTTACGCTTATCTGCCTGTGCGAAACCGAAAACGACAAGGTAGTGCGCACAGTAATAGATGATATCCACGTGATGTAATGCAGATTGTTCGTCTGAAATGTGTTTATAATGACAAAATATTCAAAAAATCAGCCAAAATTTGTGAATTATTACCATAGCTGGTGAATGTTTTTTATGCCATTTTTGTGTTGACAAAGTTACATCGATGATGTATAATAATATGGTATCGTAATGACACAAACCCCTGCCTTTTGGCGGATGGGAGGGAAGATAAATGGCTGAAATCAGAATCAAGGACAATGAATCTCTGGAGAGCGCGCTGAGAAGATTCAAGAAGCAGTGTGCAAGAGCCGGCGTTATCGCTGAGGTTCGCAAAAGAGAGGCATACGAGAAGCCTTCCGTAAAGCGTAAGAAGAAGTCTGAAGCTGCTCGTAAGCGCAAGTACAAATAATCTTGTACAAAGAACATTGGGGATATTTCCTTCGGGCGGCTGTGCCTTGGCACCTGCCCTGCGGAAATATCCTTTTTTTACAGCCAAAGATAATAAAAAGGTGGGATCGTATTGAAATTGCTGTATCCGACTGTTACGCTCGAAAAAGTAACCGACATTACTCCGGAGCTGCTTCGTGAATTACAGATAGATGCTATTCTTCTGGATGTTGATAATACCCTTGCGCCGCCGACGGAAAAAACCCCGTTCGAGGGCGTTCAGGAATGGATAGATGAAATAAAGGAAGCAGGTTTCTCCGTTGTGATCTGCTCCAATAACTATAATAAACGTATACGTCCGTTTTCGGATTCCGTCGGACTGGACTGCGTGGCAATGAGCCTCAAGCCCTTCCCGTTCGGCTTTAACCGCGCAAAGAAAAAGCTGCGCGAGCGCCCGAAATCCGTTGTCGTAGTCGGCGATCAGGTCTATACCGATGTTCTCGGTGCAAACCTTGCCGGAATGAAATCAATACTTCTGTCGCCCCGCTGCGAGGAGCACGGAGTGACTATCGCACTGCGCCGCAAAATGGAAAAGGGCGTGCGCAAAAAGCTCAGGGTAATGAAAAGAGGCGAAGCATATGTCGATAACAGATCCGAAGAAAATTGATACAATGGCGGACGGGGGAGATACCCTCGTGCTTGCAGTAAGCGATCATCTCAGATGGGATATCGAAAGAGCAGCGCACCTTTCCATGCTGCAGGATAAGCTGAATACATATGTCCGTTTTTACGAAAGCGGGGAATATATGCAGTATTTTGACGGAAAGAAATTCGAAAAATGCCGCATAGAGGTGCATTTTCTTCACGAATGGCACGAATGCTTCGACAAGATGCTGGAGCTTGTGAAGGATAAGCTGGATGCTAAAAATATTACAATCAGATGTACTCTTAACTGATCGGGAGATGGGACAATGAAGATCCTTTTTATACTGGGACCGAACCTGAATATGGTGGGCATACGCGACAGGGCAACCTACGGAACGGAAACCGCAGAAAGCATAAATGCCGATGTTCAGCGCTTTGCGGATGAACTCGGAGTGGAGCTTGAAATATATCAGTCCAACCATGAGGGCGATATAATTGATAAAATACACGCCGCATACGGCAATACTGACGGCATAATGATAAACGCAGGCGCGCTTACGCATTACAGCTACGCTCTTGCTGACGCTATTTCCTCGGTGCATATCCCGACCGTTGAAACACATATGTCCAATATCGGGGCACGTGAGGAATTCCGCAGAAAATCCGTTATTTCGCCGGTATGTATCGGCACTATTGCAGGCTTCGGCAAAACGAGCTATTTTCTGGGGCTGAGGGCTCTTGAGGACCACCTCGGCAAAAAGGAGAATGTAAAATGAATACTTTGTGCGAGATGCTTATTTCAATGCTGCCGGAAAGCGCCGACGCAGCGCTGATAATTTCAAAGCAGAACAAGCGCTATTTCGCAGCCTTTCCGTCAGACGACTGCTATCTTCTGATAACGAGGGAAAGTGCGTATCTGATAGTCGATTTCCGCTATACGGAGGACGCCGAGGCAAAATCCGACGGCTGCAAGGTAATAACATACAAGGACCTGCGTGAAACGCTGGGCGAGCTTTGCAAAAGACACGCTCTGCAGAGCATTATGTTCGAGGGCTCAGCATTCTGCCTGAACGAAGCCGCAAGAATGGAGGATATGCTTTCATCTGCCGGATGCAGGGCAATAAAGACTGCGGAGCTTGACGGCATTATCGAAAAGCTGAGAATAACCAAAACTGATAAGGAAATAGGCCATATACGCCGCGCTCAGTTCATTGCGGAGCAGGCGCTCATGCAGACGCTTCCTCTTGTAAAGGAGGGCGTGTATGAATCCGAGCTTGCACTGGAGCTTGAATACCGCATGCGAAAGCTGGGAGCCGAGGGCGTATCCTTCGACCTTATCGTTATTGCAGGAGCAAAGACCTCCATGCCGCACGGCGTTCCGGGCGACAACCGCATTATGCGCGGAGATTTCATCACCTTTGACATCGGCACGCGCTTTCAGGGCTACTGCAGCGATATGACGAGGACATATGCATTCGGAGAGGTCAGCGAAAAGCAGAAGCGTATTTACGAAACTGTCCGTCAGGCGCAGCAGCTGGGACTTGAAGCAGTACGAGCAGGTGTGCGCTGCTGTGACGTGGACAGTGCCGCCAGAACATACATTACCCACGCAGGCTTCGGGGAATATTTCGGTCATTCCACCGGACACGGGGTCGGACTTGACATTCACGAGGCTCCGGCTGTGTCGTCCAGAAACGAAGCCGAGCTTCAGAGCGGCATGGTTATTACCGTTGAGCCGGGCATATATCTTCCCGGCGAATTCGGCGTGCGCATTGAGGACATGGTTGTCGTTACGACAGACGGCTGCATAAATCTTGCAGCTCTTCCGAAGGAACTTACCGTCCTCGGGTAACAAAATGAAATAACACCATCCCCGAAAGTTGATTTCCGCAAAGGCGCTTGATTTGATATTATTGCTCTGCTATTAACTATGGACGCGGCCATTCCAAGTAGCGGTACGCAATCAGAGCGAAGCGCCGGCGAGCCGCCGGTGTTGACTTTTCAGGGGAATTGTGTTAGAATTATTTACCGATGAGCAGGTATAGTATAGAGGTAGTACATCAGCTTCCCAAGCTGAGTGGGCGGGTTCGATTCCCGTTACCTGCTTTGACGCACAGGATAGTCAGTTTCTGACCGTCCTGTGCTTTTTGGTTTGCCCGAAATGGGCAGTAACTTGGCGGTGAAAGTCCGCTACACGCTTGGCAGTAGGAAGTGTTAGCTGATGGCAAGGGTGTCCATCGTGA
>ONAX01000089.1 GCA_900315875.1 uncultured Eubacteriales bacterium
CCCCCGGAGCGTTTTCTTGACGCTCAGACCCTCGCGGGTTCAAATCCTCTGAATATCTATACAAAACAAAAAGACCGGATTCGCATTGAATCCGGTCTATCAGCGGAGGACAAGGGATTTGAACCCTCGCGCCGGTTTCCCGACCTACTCCCTTAGCAGGGGAGCCCCTTCACCACTTGGGTAATCCTCCATGTAGTGAACTGATAAAGCCCGATCCCGGAAGACCGGGCTTGATGTGGCGGAGAGGATGGGATTCGAACCCATGTGTCCTTTCGGACAAACGGTTTTCAAGACCGCCTCGTTATGACCGCTTCGATACCTCTCCATTTTCTCGCCGCTTCCTGCGACTTTATTAGTTTACCATATCGGGAACGGTTTGTCAATAGTATTCATAAAAAAATTAATAAAAAATTAATAATATCTTTTTTCTGAAAATAAATATTTGTGAATCTGTTTTGTTATTTGTCTGGCGGTCTGAAGATTGTAAACGATTGTTTTTGAACTTCATTTCTTTTCTAACAAACGTACGCACAGCTTTTTCCGTTTTGCGCGGCTTTGACGTTTTCAATGGACGCTTTGGCAAACGTTTAACAAAAATTTCTAAAATGGTTTTTATCGGTTAAACTATGTGTTATAATATACTAAAATAATAAATGTCGGCAGTGCTGACCGTGATAAGGGGGATTATATATGTCTACACCGCATAATAATGCAAAACCGGAACAGATTGCAAAAACCGTGCTTATGCCCGGTGATCCGCTCAGGGCAAAGTTTATCGCACAGACCTATCTTGAAAGTCCGGAGCTTGTAAACGATGTCCGCGGCATGCTCGCCTATACCGGATATTATAAGGGCGTCCGGCTTACTGTTATGGCGAGCGGAATGGGTATGCCGTCTATGGGAATATATTCATACGAGCTTTTCAATGAATACGGTGTTGATAATATAATCCGTATCGGTACTGCCGGAGGTGTTAGCGAAAGCGTAGGTCTCAGGGATGTTGTATTTGCAATGACAAGCTGTACTAATTCAAGCTATGCCGATCAGTACCGTCTGCCGTGCAGACCGGTTGCGGCAGCATCATATGAACTGCTAAAAAAGGCTGACGCTGCCGCCGAAAAGCTTGGCATAAGCGTTCATGTCGGCACAGTGCTCTGTACCGATACCTTCTACGATGATTCCGGCAGTCTTGCTCAGTGGCGACGCGTCGGAGTGCTTGCAACTGAAATGGAAAGCGCCGCCCTGTATTATAATGCAGCCCGGCTTGGAAAGAAAGCTCTGTGCATCTGTACAGTTTCCGACCTTCCGCTGACAGGCGAATCATGCACGCCGGAGGAAAGGCAGACTACCTTTAATGATATGATGAAGATCGCACTGGAAACGGCTATCACACTGTAAAACGCCGTGTATAAAAAGAAAAGGAATGAAGAAAAATGCGAACCCTTACCATAGGTGCAAATGACGCGGGACAAAGACTGGATAAATTCCTGACGAAACACTTTAAAACAATGCCCCAGTCCCTGATGTATAAATATATAAGAAAAAAATGCATAAAGGTAAACGGTAAGAAATGCAGTATTGATACACGTCTTTGTGAAGGCGATGTGCTGACGTTTTTTATCAAGGATGAATTTTTTGAACGTCAGGAGGAAACTGTTTATGATTTCATGAAGGCTCCGTCAAAGCTTGATATCGTATATGAGGACGACAATATCATGCTGCTCAACAAAAAGCCCGGGCTTATTGTTCATCCTGATGAAACCTATCATTTTGACAGCCTTATTGCCCGTGTTCAGCACTATCTTTATGATAAGGGCGAATACGACCCTGCGCAGGAAAATTCCTTTGCACCGGCTCTCGTGAACAGAATAGACCGCAACACAGGCGGTATCGTCATAGCTGCTAAAAATGCCGCCTCATTGAGAATACTGAACCGCAAGCTCCGCGACAGAGAGCTTGAGAAAACCTATCTCTGCGCGGCAGTAGGCGTCTTTGAGCGCAAGGAAGCCCTGCTGACAGATTACCTTGAGAAAAACGAAAAGCAGAACAAGGTATATATCTATAAAAAACCTACTGAAAACAGTAAATCTATAAAAACTCGCTACCGTGTAATTGCAGAAAAGGATGGACTGAGCCTTCTGGAGGTAGATCTGCTTACAGGACGTACTCATCAGATACGCGCTCACCTTGCTTATTACGGACATCCGCTGCTGGGCGACGGAAAATACGGTAAAAACGAGATCAACCGTCGCTACGGCTGCAAATGGCAGGCACTTTATTCACATAAGTTAACCTTTAATTTCACAACGGATGGGGAAGAGCTGCAGTATCTGAGCGGTAAGACCTTTACTGCGCCAGATGTTTGGTTTCAGCAGCTTTTTATCTGATAAGGAAAAATAAATACGTTAAATATGGAAATAAATGAATAAAAATGATATTCCGGGACATACTGTTACCAGATAAAAAATGAAAAGGGGTAATAGTATGAATCATGATGACAAGGAACTGCTCGGCGGTATATATAAGCTTTGCGAAACCGGTATGGAGGCTACAAAGACAGTTATGCCTAAGGTGACAAACAATGCTCTGAAATCTGAGCTTGGCGAACAGTACAATGACTACAGCAAGGCAAAAAGTGAGGCAGAGCAGGCTCTTGTTGACGCAGGGGCAATGCCGCAGGGAAACAATATGTTTTCAAAGGCTGTTATGTGGGGTTCTATTCAGATGAACACTCTTGCAGAAAGCTCCAGCGATCATATAGCCGAGATCATGATAAACGGTACCACAATGGGTATTGTTGATCTGACAAAGCATATCGGCGCATGCAAGAATGCTGATGATTCGACAGTTAAATATGCAAAGGATTTCATAAAGAACGAAGAACGTCATATCGATAATCTTAAGGCTTTTCTTTGCTGAAAATCCTGAAATCACTTCTCCCTGTGCAAATTGGTGCACGGGGAGATTTTATTTTTCTGATTATCATTATCAAAATTACAAAAATATAATGATAATTATTGTATAAATATAATAATTTTTGTTGAAATACTGGTGTGTTTTGTGATATAATTAAAAAGATGATTTTTTAGGTGTAAAATGGGATGTCTTAGTATAGTTCATATTTTAAATATTTTAACCTGAAGGTAAAAGGAGTGCTTGATATGTTTGAAACTGAATACAGATTTACATTGCCAAAGGGCTATCTTGACAAAAACGGCACGCTTCACAGAGAAGGCGTTATGCGTCTTGCAAATGCAGGCGATGAAATCGTTCCGCTGAGAGACCCTCGCGTTCAGCAAAATCCCGGATATCTGACAATAATAATATTGTCAAGAGTAATCAAGAGCCTTGGTACTCTTCCGGCTGTAGATACCCGTGTTGTTGAGGGCCTTTTTACTATTGACCTTGCTTATCTGCAGGATCTGTATTCAAAGATAAACACAATGGATATGCCGGTTTACAAATCTGTGTGTCCGCATTGCGGTCAGAAGATAGAGATACCCGTAAATTTTCTGGAAGCCGGAGTATAGCAGTATATCCGGCGGACAGAATTTACGAAGAGATAGCATTTATCGGCTATTATATGCACTGGCCTCATGACGAGCTTGCTTCGCTCAGCCATAGAGAGCGTCAGCGCTGGTGTAAGGAAATATCAAGGATAAACAGCAAACTTAACGATGAACCTGAGAATATCTTTAAAATATAGGACGGTGAAACAAAATGAGTTCTTCGGGAGATATAATACCGAGCTATTCCTTTGAGGTATCTTTGGATGGAGTACACTTCAGTTTCAGTAAGGTCGAAAATATTTCAAGCTCTATTGAAGTAGAAACAATAATTGACGGCGGAAACAATAATGCTCCCGTGATTCTCAGGAAACCCAAAACCAACCCGGATGTACTTGTTCTGGAGAGAGGTCTGTATACTACTGTTAAGGATATGTCCTTTGCCATGTTCAAAGAGGGCACGAAGGTTGGTTCGATTCACATAAACGTACTCAGAAACGGCTATACCGTCAGGATGTTTTTTATCACAAACGCTGTTATCGTAAGAAGAGAGTTTGCTCCTCTTGATTCACTTACAAGCGGCGTGATGATCGAATCCCTGCAGATAGCACATACGGGGCTTACAGAGGTGCCGCTTCCATTCGGATTATAATTTCTATGTCTTTGAGACTGCTGTGTAAATATTTTATTATAAAACTCTGACACTCGATCCAGTAATATCATAATAAAAAGGAAGCTTAAAATGAAGATAATATGCGGAAAAAGTATAGCAATTAATCCGCCGATGAGGAGACTTCCTCTGTCGGTCGGTTTTCATGCGCTTACAAATGCCGCACGTTTTGCTGAAGAGATAATAGAGCGCTCGGGCAGATTCTCGGACGGATATGCTGATAATGAGGCATTTGCTTTTTTAAAGGATTTTAACAGACTGCTTGAAGATCAGAACACCGGCATGGATGAAATGACAGTCATTTTCCGTCTGATGATAACAAAACAGCTTATCCTCACAAACAGGATCACAGGTATGGCAGCTTCTGAGCTTTCGAAAACCGTTGACAATCAGCTTGAGCTTCTCACGTCGAATATACGCAGCACAGATCTTGCAAAATGGCACAGGATACTTGAATACCGCAGTATCATTGAGGATGACGAAAAGCTTTCCAAGCTTATTCGTGAAAGTGAGGTTCGTTATGATGGCAGCAGGGAAATACTGTCTTTCGTCGATATGGGTGCACTTGATCAGATTAGTCTGAAATCTTCATTCTATGACGCTGCTGTCTTTTCTGAAACTGAAAAATATTCCTATTCTTCATCGGATGTTTTTGTTTTCAAAACACAGCGGGCAGATATTCAGGATGCACCCAATAGTGCACTATCCTATGCGGAAAATAAACAGGAAATAAAGCAGACCGAAAATGCATCCAGCGTTTCGGATTTTCAAAAAATTATTTCTTATCCAGTATCCGGAAGTCAGTTCGGAGACAAAGACAATACCGGCCCAACGGGTTCACAGCCCGATGCTGTCCGTACTGATTCTCTGAACACAGTCACAAACACAACATATTCCGAAGAAACTACACTTATACACAAAACAGAAACCTCCGACGGTGACAAAACCACCTCAGTTGCAGAGGCTGATTCTATCAAATCCGAGCCCCTGAACGTAACAACGAGCACAACCTATTCCGAAGAAACTACACTTATTCATAAGACCGAAACCTCCGACGGAGACAAAATTGTCTCAGGCACAGAGGCTGATTCTATCAAATCCGAGCCTCTGAACGTAACAACAAGTACTACATATCCGGAAGAGACTACACTTATACACAAAACAGAAACCTCCGACGGAGACAAAATTGCCTCAGGAGCAGAGGCTGATTCTTTCAAATCCGAACCTCTGAACGTAACAACGAGCACAACCTATTCCGAAGAAACTACACTTATTCATAAGACCGAAAGCTTCGACGGTGACAAAACCACCTCAGGCGCAGAGGTTGATTCTATCAAATCCGAACCCCTGAACGTTACCACAAGCACAACCTATTGCACAACCTATTCCGAAGAAACTACACTTATTCATAAGACCGAAAGCTCCGACGGTGACAAAACCACCTCAGGCGCAGAGGCTGATACTGTCAAAGCCGAGCCCCTGAACGTAACAACAAGTACTACATATCCGGAAGAGACTACACTTATACGCAAAACAGAAACCTCCGACGGAGACAAAATTGTCTCAGGCACAGAGGCTGATACTGTCAGATATGAACCCCTGAACGTAACCACAAATGCAACCTGTTCCGAAGAAACTACACTTATTCATAAGACCGAAAGCTCCGACGGTGGCAGAACCACCTCAGGCGCAGAGGCTGATACTGTCAAAGCCGAGCCCCTGAACGTAACCAAAAGTACTACATATTCCGAAGAAACTACACTTATACATAA
>ONAX01000092.1 GCA_900315875.1 uncultured Eubacteriales bacterium
AGGACGCACGTTCCCTTGCGAGCGTTATCGGCGAGGAGGAGCTTTCTCCCGTAGATAAGAAATACATGCAGTTCGGTAAGCTCTTTGAACAGTATTTTGTAAATCAGGGCTTTACAGAAAACCGCACCGTTGAGCAGAGCATTGACCTTGGCTGGAAGCTTCTTTCCACTCTGCCGAGAAGTGAGCTTGACCGTGTTGACGACGAGCTGCTTGATGAGCACTATATTTCCGATCCGGAGCTTATCAACTTTGATATTTTTGCGTCAGACGCTGCCGGAGAACAGGAAGATAAATAACGGAGGTGATCTGTCGTGGCTGTGCAGGCGGTTCCTACAAAAGGCAATCTGATTGCCTTCAAAAAATCGCTCGGACTGGCAAGAAACGGTTACGAGCTGCTTGACAAAAAAAGGAATATCCTTGTACGTGAAATGATGACGCTTATCGACAGGGCTACCGAAATACAGGATAAGATCGATGTTACCTACAGCAAGGCATATCTTGCCCTGCAAAAGGCAAATATCACCATGGGCTTTATCGATGATATCGCTCTGTCTGTCCCGGAGGAAAATTCACTTGCTCTTTCTTACCGCTCTGTAATGGGAGTTGAGATTCCTATCGTAACAATCGATAAGGATGAAAACCTTGGTCTTTACTACGGACTTCAGACTACGGGTACGGCTATTGATGAGGCATACGCATGTTTCCGCGAGGTAAAACTGCTTACGGCGGAGCTTGCTGAGGTTGAAAACAGTGTATATCGCCTTGCTGATGCCATCAAAAAGACTCAGAAACGCGCAAATGCTCTGAAGAACATAATGATCCCGCGTTTCGAAGAGGGAGTCAAGTTTATCTCCGATGCCCTTGAGGAAAAGGAAAGAGAAGAATTCTCCAGAATGAAGGTCATCAAGGCTCAGAAGGATAAGCAATAATTATACGAAAAATGCATAAATATACATTAACACAAAAGTAACATAATCACTTATATAATACCCTGAGTGTGTATAAACGAATTCATCATCTGTGACACTTTAATGCGACATATTTCGATGGATTCGTTTATTATTTACACTATAGTGTGATAATAATCTCTGAATTTCGAGCATTAGTTGTTTATTTTTCAACGTTTGTCGGCAATGCGTATATTGCTTTAGTGGCAAAATGGATTAAACTGCAACGTTTTGAATAATTTTCAACATGTATTTTTGTGCGCTTTTCAGGTTAAACAAATTGTTATCAACAACTTTCAACGTGAATATTCATGCATGTTGGCTATTGTTATTTGTTGGACAATGATTTATACTTGTAATGGTATCATTATTTTGTGAGGTGTATGTCATGAGACTGCGTAAACAGGCACTTGGCAATAGAAATATTATCGGAAATAAGGTTCATGAGGCCAGGAAAAAGAAGGGTATGAAGCAGAAGGAGCTTCTTGCTCAGCTTCAGGTCAGGGGCGTTGATATGAACGCTTCCGGTCTCTCAAAGCTTGAGGGTCAGATCCGCTACGTTACGGATATCGAACTCGTTGCTCTTTCGGATATACTCGAAGTATCTGTAGACTATCTTCTCGGCAGATAATTACAAAATGTCAACAGCTGCATTATGCAGCCGTTGTTTCTTTCATCAGATATTGTACTGATAATATTTTCAAGCTATACTTGCATGTTTTATTATAACAATATATAATAGAAGACGGGAAAAGGCTGTTTTTGCAGCCGTAACAGAGTGATGAATCTGACTGCATTTATTCGTCAGTCCTGTGTCGCACAGCTGAAGATCATTCAGTCCGATTGCTCGCTCAGTGTCCGTATGAAAACATCCTTTACGCTTCTGCCTGAAGCATATCATCTCCTTTGCAGAGGAAATAAAAGAATGCTATACGGCAAGCGATAATGCGTGGATGTATATTCCCGAAAGTCAATAATAACGGAGGTACAACAATGGAAAATTATAAGAAGGAATTTATTGAATTCATGGTTGATTGTCAGGTGCTGAAATTCGGAGATTTCGTTACAAAGAGCGGAAGAAAGACTCCCTTTTTCGTTAATACAGGCTTTTACCGTACCGGTGCACAGCTCAGAAGACTCGGCGGTTATTACGCTGAGGCAATAAATGACAAATTCGGTCTTGATTTCGATGTCCTCTTCGGACCGGCATATAAGGGTATTCCGCTGTCTGTAGCAGCAACGATCGCAATAAGCGAAAAATACGGCGCAGACATCCGCTACTGCTCAAACCGTAAGGAAATCAAGGATCACGGCGACAAGGGTATACTCCTCGGCAGTCCTATAGGCGACGGCGACAAGGTGGTTATCATTGAGGACGTTACCACTGCCGGAACCTCTATTGAGGAAACGCTGCCCATTATCAAGGCACAGGGCAATGTTAACCCGATTGGACTTGTTGTATCCGTTGACCGCATGGAGCGCGGACAGGGCGAAAAGAGCGCTCTTCGTGAAATCGAGGAGAAATACGGTCTGAAAACAACTGCCATAGTAACAATGGCAGAGGTTGTTGAGCATCTGTATAATAAGGAATACAACGGAAGAGTTGTTATTGACGACAAGCTGAAGGCTGCTATTGATGCATACTACGAGCAGTACGGCGCAAAGGAATAAAAACTATGGTGCTGTGATATTTGACAGCTCCGTCAGCCCGGTCTTACATATGGGCGACCGGGCTTTTTATTATGTAAAAAAGGGTGATAAGCTGCAAAAATGCTTACCACCCTTAATGTTTTTCTCATCGTGCCGCAAGACGGGCACCTGTTAATAATAAAAAATGTCCGGATTATTTAACGGTAACCGTGCATTTTGCGGTTTTTCCGTTGTAGGTCGTTGCGGTTATCGTAACCTTTCCCGGCTTAACGCCTGTTATCTTACCGGTAGCGGAAACAGTGCAAACCCTGTTGTCTGAGCTTTTGTAAGTAACACCCTTGGTGTAGGAGCCTGCCTGTCCCTCAAGTCTGACGTAGCTTGTCTTTCCTATGGTCAGGGTAACGTTGTCCTTTTTGAAGTGTATGCTTTTCGGTGCCGGCTTGACTGTTACAGCACAGCTCTTTTTCTTTCCGTTTGAGCTTTCAGCCGTTATTTTTACTGTGCCGTCCTTTTTCGCAAGAACAACTCCGTTTTTATCTACCGTTGCAATCCTGCTGTCGCTTGTTGACCATTTGATTGATTTGTCCGTGGCAGCCGCAGGATAAACAGTGGTGTTAAGAGTGCGCTTCTGACCGATTCCGAGAGTCATAGTTGAGTAGTCAAGCGTTATGTTAGTTACCTTGACAGTGTTTACTCTGATAGTGCAGCTGGCGCTTTTGCCTGATGTTGTTTTTACCGTTACCGTAGCAGTTCCTGCTTTCTTCGCAGTAACAGCACCGGCACTGTTGACGGAAATCACCTTGCTGTCAGATGATGTCCAGCTCAGAGAGCCTTTTGACGCAGATGTGATGGCCTTCAGGGTCTTGACCTGACCGACGTTCATATCCATTCTGCTCATATCAAGCCTGACGGATACGGGCGGAGTCTTTACTGTGACCTTCATTTTGATGGTGTTGCCCCTTGTGGTCTTTATGGTCAGATTCGTCGTTCCTTCTCCAACAGCAGTAAAAACACCGTTTTTGTAGGTCAGAACCGACTTGTTGCCGATCTGCACGCTGTAGACGCTTCCTGTCAGTCTTGAAACGTAATCCGGGAATACATAGGTTTTGTCAAGCTCGAGCGTCATGTTGTTTCCGTTAACAGGAAGCTTGCCGGATGTTTTTGTCTGTATTCCAACCGCAGGCGCTGTTGTCTGAGCCGCAGCGGCGGTCATTGACATCGGCACCATTATTGCAGCAGCTGCAAGAAAAACTGCAGAAAGCCTTCTGAGCACTGATGAATGTTTCATTTTGCTTACCTCCTTAGTTTGTATAATAATTATAGGCTGTTTTAATGTTTTTTTCAATAGCTGATGGATAGACAATTGCGCGCTACTGTTGAAACATATAATGTCCTGTCTGAGAGTTTTTGCGGTTTACAGAGCTTATCTGTATGGACAGACCGCTTTAAAGAGTAGGGTTCAGGGGCACTGCTGCCGACTGACAAACAAAAAAGTTTCGCCGGCCTTCGTAAAGGCTGCGGAGACCGAAGGCTCAGCCTTCGGCAGCTCTCCGCATGCGGCGAAACTGTTTGTTGATTATGAAATTAAGATATGTGATTCAGTGCTTTGTCATGACGTGGGTATAAACGGTCTGATCGCTGATGCAACGGTATTGATAGGCATTGTCTGGAGAACAATCTTGCCGGGACCGGTTACTACTGTATTGAAGATACCCTCGCCGCCGAACAGAGCGTTCTTGACACCCGGTACAGTCTGGATATCCATCTTGCACGTTACTGACATAGCAGCAACATAACCGGTATCAATAACCATCTGCTGGCCTGCTTCAAGATCGTATTCAACTGCATAGCCGTCAATCTCGAGGAATACCATACCGTTTCCTGACAGCTTCTGCATGATGAAGCCCTCGCCGCCGAATAAGCCGGAACCGAATTTTTTCTGGAAGAATACGGACAGCTGTACTCCTGCTTCGCTGGCGAGGAAAGCGGATTTCTGAATTACCAGTTCGTTGCCGGGAGAAATGCTTACAGGACGTATGGAACCCGGAAAGCTTGAAGCAAAGGTTATCATGCCGTTTCCGCCCTGTGCTGTGTATCTGTTCTGGAAAAGAGTTTCTCCGGAAACCATTCTTCCGAACATTTTGCCCAGACCTCCGCTGACTGTCTCCATTTTCATATTCGGGGTCATCCAGCTCATTGCACCGCTTTCGGCTATCATTGTTTCACCGGACTGCAGATCACACTGTACTACCGGCAGCGGTTCGTTTGCACGTCTTGAACGAAATATTCATTGATTTAATTATACATAAGCCAAAAATTAATGTGTTACCAAGGTGTAAATTTTTTTTAACATTTGTACTGCTCGGCAATGTGCCACAGTTCTTCTCCGACGATTGCTTCTACCCGGATGCCGTCGGCAGTATATTCCTCGGTTTTAAGAGCGCCTGCCTGGCGCAGAGTTGCGCATACGCCTGCCTTGTTAAATGGTATCATAAGGGTGTAGCTGCGAAGCCGCACGGGAAGGTTTTCCTCTATCGCACGGAGAAGACTGTCGATTCCGGCACCGTTTTTCGCACAGATGCGCACACTGTCACGCCCGCCGGGAAGGTCAAGCGGATTGCCGATGAGATCGCATTTGTTGAACACGGTAATTATCGGTCTGTCCTCGCAGCCGAGATCATGCAGCAGTGAATTTGTTACATCAAGGTGAAGCTTATATTCAGAGTTTGAAGCGTCACATACATTCAGTATAATATCAGCGAGCGCCGCTTCTTCAAGAGTTGATTTGAATGCCTCAACAAGGTGGTGGGGGAGTCTGCGCACAAGTCCGACGGTATCGATCATCATAACCGAAATACCGCTCGGCAGCAGCAGAGCACGTGAAGTCGGGTCGAGAGTAGCGAAAAGCTTGTTTTCAGAAAGAACGCCTGCCTGAGTGAGCGTATTCATAAGAGTGGATTTGCCTGCGTTTGTATAGCCGACGATTGCAACAGTAATAATACCGTCCTTTTTTCTGCGTGAGCGAAGCTGCTCACGTCTGTCGGTCATATGGCGCAGATCGTCCTTGAGGTATTCTATTCTGCGGCGGATGTGTCTTTTGTCCGTTTCAAGCTTTGTTTCGCCGGGACCTCTTGTGCCGACTCCGCCTCCGAGACGTGACATTTCGCGTCCCTTGCCGGATAGTCTCGGCATAAGGTAGCGCAGCTGTGCAAGCTCAACCTGAAGCTTACCTTCATTAGTGCGTGCACGGATTGCGAAGATATCAAGAATGAGCATTGTGCGGTCGATTGTGCGAACATCGGTTTCGTTTTCAATATTTCTTATCTGTGTTGGGGTAAGCTCTGTGTCAAAAATCAGCAGGTCTATTTCATTATCGGTGCAGAACTGCTTTATTTCTTCAATTCTGCCGGATCCGACGCAGGTTGCACCGTCCGGCTTTTCACGTTTCTGCATCATTGATGCAACCGGTATTGCGCCGGCGCTTTCGCAAAGCTCATACAGCTCTGCCATTGAACCCTCGGCGTCGTATTCTCCTGTATCAATTCCGACAAGCAGCGCGCGCTGCACGATTTCTTTGTTTTCGTAAAGCTCCATACTAAACTCCTTTGCATCAAGACTTTTGCTAATATAATAACATAATCCGGCTGTGTATTCAATCGCAGGGAAAAATAATGTTTTATTTTTCTTTAAACGGTAATACAGAAAAACAGATATCGCTACAAAACTATTATCCACGGCTTGCGCCGGGCACCTCATCAGTCGACGTCCGGCTTCGCCGTATGTCGACAGCTTCCCCAGAGGGGAAGCCTGTTTTCTA
>ONAX01000093.1 GCA_900315875.1 uncultured Eubacteriales bacterium
GCATAACGGAGAATAATAATGATAATTTTATCAGTTGATTACGGAAAAGCGCGCACAGGAGTAGCTGTATGTGACAAAAACGAAATGATAGCTTCACCCGTTACGACAATAACCGAATATCATATGGATGCTCTCGCAAAAAAGATTGCAGTGATCTGCAAGGAAAGAAAAGCAGAGCAGATTGTTCTCGGACTGCCGAGAAATATGGACGGCAGCGAAGGCGAAAGTGCACAGAATGTCAGAATTTTTGCCGGTATGCTTGAAGAAGAAACAGGACTTCAGGTTGTTTTGCGTGATGAACGAATGACAACCGTAACAGCCCACAATTATCTTAATCAAACCGATACAAGAGGAAAAAAACGAAAAGCTGTGGTTGACAGTGTCGCCGCAGTTATTATACTGGAGGATTACCTAAGCTTCAGGAGGAATAACCCATGACAGTACTTCCGAGCCAGAAGCTCAGCATCGGAGAGCTCTGCGTTGCAATAGGTGCAGGGCTGATGCTTTTTCTGCTGCCGAATGATGCAAAAAATACATTTCAGGATGAAACCATGTGCGAAAGCTTTGTCTTTATTCTGACTATTGTTATTACAGTCGTTTTTCATCTGATAATAAAACGCTTTGAGGCTGTCGGTGCTATGATGCTGACAGCGTCAGTTATGATATCCATCAGCGTCGCGTTCAATATTGTTACCGGTGCAATTGCAAAAGGTTCAGATTACTGGCCTAATATGCAGCGATATCGAATTATTACAATGATGATTACATGGTTGGTACCGTTTATTTATGTTGTAATAAGAAGACTTCTGTCCGGCAGGACAAATGATAATTCAGATATACGGCGCAGCTTTGCAAGATTTCTTGCGCTATCAATGCGTGCTATGATAATAATATATTTACTCGTTATAATTTTTAAGCTGCTAATTCCTGTTCGTCCTCAGATGGACAGCGAACGAGAAGTTCTGCTCATTCCAACACAGCTAATATCGAACTGCTTTAGTGGCGAATATGACAGGGGAGTGGAATATCTCATCTGGACAAGCCTGATCATTGCCCCCATGACATTTTATTTGTCTGTTCTTGTAAAAAACTTTCATATATGGCATGCGCTTATTATTTCAGCAGCTGTCGGACTTACAATTGAAGCTTTGCAGTTTATCCTCAATACAAGCGTAATATCGACTGATGATATAATAATGTATCTGATAGGTGCTGTAATTGGTGTACTTGCAAAATTCCTGATCGATGCTTTGAGAAATCTTATTACAATTGGTAAGGAAACAACAATACTCAGCTATAATCCGGATAAAGTTGTAAAAAAGAGCAGCGGAGAGGCTGAAATTATAGAAGAAGAATAAATAATACTGCGCTCTTTCGGGCGCAGTATCTGAGTTTAAGGCATAACGGACATAATCAATCATCCGTTTAAGCCTTAAGGATAAGAAAGAAAAAGAGGAAAGATATGTCACTGATAACCGTTACAGGTTTATGTATGGATTTCGGAGAGCAGCTGCTTTTTGAAAACATGAATTTTGAAATACAAAAAGGCGACCGCATCGGTCTCATCGGTGTTAACGGCTGCGGAAAAACAACGCTGTTCAAGCTGCTGACGGGTGAGTATTCACCAACCGATGGTACGATCGTTATCAATAAGAATACATCCGTGGGCTATATGGAGCAGCACGTTTGCCGTAATCTTACGCGCAGCGCCTATGATGAGGTAATGACGGTTTTTTCTGAGCTTATCGATATGGAAAATGAACTTGAAAGCCTGCAGACCAAGCTCGGAAAAAGCACTGACTTTGATGAACTGATTCATAGACAGGACTATCTAAACGATCAGCTTATCAGACGAGGCGGGCTGACATGCCGTAGCAGGGCAAGATCTGCACTGCTTGGTCTTGGCTTTGATGATGAAAAAATGCAGCTGCCGATCAGTGCCCTGAGCGGCGGACAACGTGCAAAGCTGCAGCTTGCAAAGCTTCTTTTATGCGAAGCAGATTTGCTTCTTCTTGACGAGCCTACTAACCATCTTGATACCGCTTCAGTTGAATGGTTGGAGCAGTTCCTTACAGAATCAGGCAAGTCATTTATGGTTATATCTCATGACCGCTATTTTCTTGACAAAACAACAAATAAAACATTTGAGCTTGAAAACCGTAAAATGACACGCTATAATGTCAGCTACACCGCCTATCTTCCGCAAAAGGCAGAACTGGAGCTTTCACGTCGCAGAGCATACGATAATACCATGAAGGAAATAAATCGTCTTGAAGGTATCGTCGAGCAGCAGCGACGCTGGAACCGTGAAAAAAATATTAAGACAGCAGAAAGCAAGCTTAAACAGATTGCGAGACTTGAAAAAACACTCGACCGTCCTGAAAATGCTCCCGGATCAATTCATTTCGGGCTTGCATCTAAAGATCAGAGCGGCGAAGATGTACTAATGCTCGACAACTTGTCACTTTCATTTGGCAGTCAGCCGTTATTTTCTGATGTAAGCTTTGAGCTTCACAGAGGGGAAAGGGTATTTATTCTGGGACCCAACGGCTGCGGCAAAACCTCACTGTTAACGCTGATTCTCGGAAAATATCGTGCAGACAGCGGCAGAATCCGTTTCGGTATGGGTGTAAAGCCAGGATATTACGACCAGATACAAACCGGAATGGACAGTGAAAAAACTGTATTTGAAGAAATGTCAGACAGCTTTCCTGCTATGACTAATACGGAAATCCGGTCAACACTTGCAAGGTTTCTGTTCAAAAATGACGATGTTTTCAAGCCCCTGTCGTCTCTTTCAGGCGGAGAAAGGGCAAGGGTGCTGCTGACAAAGCTGATGCTGCAGGGGGCAAATTTACTGCTTCTTGACGAGCCTACAAACCATCTTGATATCAATTCCTGTGCAGCTTTACAGGATGCTCTGAGGGATTATGACGGAACACTGTTGATTGTGTCCCACGACAGATATCTTATTAATGCACTTGCTGACAGAATACTGTACCTGACACCTGAAGGTGTTCAACAGTACGAAGGCAGCTATGAGGATTTTCTGAAAAAAGCTGATCCGTTCCGCATTTCACTCAAGCCTGTAGAACAGAATAAAGAAAAACAGAGTGAGTACAAGAATAAAAAAGAGGCTGATGCTCAGCGCAGACGCGACAGAGTAAGGCTCAAAAAACTTGAGGACGAGATAGCTGCGGCTGAGGATAAACTGGATTCAATAAATACTAGAATGAGCGATCCGGAAATTGCAGCTGATTACGAACAGCTGCTCGAACTGACTGATGAATCGGCACAGACAGAAACTCTGCTTGAATCTCTATATGAAGAGTGGGAAGAACTTTCGCAGCGACTTTTATAAAAGAAAAAACCGATGCAGCAGCTACTGCATCGGGAAATTTATTAGGATGTTATTCAAAAAGCTCAGGCTTCCATTGCTTCTGCCTTGTAAAGGTATGGGGCAATATCCTCGAAGAAGCTTTCCGGAATATCATCCGTCGGAACTTCAAGAAGGACGGGCTTTTCAATATCAAGACTGATGATACCAATCAATGAATGTGCGTCGATAGTGTAAATATCAGTTACGAGGTTTACAACAAGCTTGCTGTACTTAGAAACGGTGTTAACGAAATGCTTCACATAGCTGAGATCCTTGAAATAAACGTAAGCACTGTACATAGAAAAGCCTCCGAATATAAAGTATTTTGCGTTTTCCGCCTTAGATTAAATATATTGTAACAGTCTTTTTGCCTAAGGTCAACCAAAAATGACAATCTTTTTACAATTTGTTTGATTGAATGATTATTATTCTTTTTTTAGTCTTTTTTTGTTAGTAATCAAGAATTTGGAGAAAAAAATATGAAGGTAAGATTTTATACACTAGGATGTAAGGTTAATCAGTTTGAATCCCGTGCAATGGAGGGCGAGCTCCTGAGACATGGATATTCAGTTGCAGTTGACGGTGAAAATGCTGATATAACCATAATCAACTCCTGCGCAGTAACCGGTGCAAGTGAACAGAAGGCAAAAAAGCTTATCCGTCGCATAAGACGTGAGGATGAATCAACAGTCCTGCTGCTTACAGGCTGCATGGCTCAGACAATAAAAGGCGAACTGCCTGAGGTGGATATTATCCTCGGCAACAAGCGCCGAAATGATATTGTGCCCGTGCTTGAACAGTATTTTGAGGAAAAAAGAAATATCAGACGAGTTGAGGAATATTCTAAAAATGACGAATACGAACAGCTTGTTGTTGATGATTTTTCTGAAAGAACCAGGGCTTTTCTTAAAATAGAGGACGGCTGCAACAGATTCTGTTCCTACTGTATTATACCCTATGCGCGCGGAAGAGTGCGCTCAGCACCTCTTGATTACATAAAACGTGAAATAGAATCCTTCCGTAATGCCGGCTATAAAGAGGTGGTAATTGTCGGAATAAATCTTTCATCCTACGGTTCTGATATAGGCCTGAGTTTTTCGGACGCAATCCGTACAGCATGCAGCTTTACAGATATGCGTATACGTCTCGGCTCACTTGAACCCGAATCAATGGATATGCAGACCCTTCAGATCCTCGCTTCATATGATAATTTCTGCCCTCAGTTCCACTTATCACTTCAGAGTGGCTGTGATGCAACACTTAAACGAATGAATCGTCACTATACAACCGCAGATTATACGAAAATAGTTTCTGATATCCGTACTGTGTTTG
>ONAX01000095.1 GCA_900315875.1 uncultured Eubacteriales bacterium
TACCGAGCGCTTCACCGTTTTCATCTATCCAGCTGTTAAGTTCAGATGTAGCCGTTAAAAATCCTGCAGAGAGGATTGTTCCGACTGATCCCACAAGGGTTGTGGCTCCACTAAGTAAATCTGCAATAGAGTTTTGCACCCTGTCACGCATACGGTCGAAAGATCCATTCAAGGTGTCTGTAAATCCCTGAATGAACGATGTAATATTATTGATTCCACCAGAGACATTACCGCTTATATCGGCTATAAACCCGGCTATTTTCTGATTATCCGTTGACAGCCACTGCGCAACACCTCCGGAGACGGTCTGCAGCACGCCGGACACGGTGCGTGCCGTGCCGCCGATCAAAGCTCCGATGTAGCCCATATACGACCGGAAAATAGTCAGCACCGATCTTAAAGACTGCTCGGCAATCGGAAGCATTGACGCCGCCAATGTACGAAAATTGTCAGCAATAGAAGAAAAATCTATTTTCTTGACTTCCCGGCGGATATTATCCAGCAGCTTTGTAATCCCGATAAACTTTGCAATTTTCTTGATAGTTCCGAATACCGTTTCAAGTTTTTTCTTCAGGTTATCGGTCTGTTTTTCTGCAGGGGTAACATCCGGCATTGTCAGAGCCGCCCCGGCATCAGAACTGTCCTCTGCGCTGCCGGAACTGTCCTCTGCGCTGCCGGAACTGTCGTTTTCTGACGACAGTATATTCAGCTGATCAAAGCCTGCAACTGTCTTTTTTAGCTTTTCGGCGGCCTTTACAGCATCGGAAAGACTCTCGGCGCTGTTTTCCGATTCCGACGCAAGAGCAGAAATTCCACCCGTAGCAGAGTTGTCCTGCGCAAACCCAAACAGTTTTGACAGAGCAGACGATGCTTCCCTGGCATAGGCTGTAAGCCGTATAATTGCTTCGGTAAGACGCTTAACAACGATAGTTGCAGCCTGCAGCATTGGTTTTCCGACTTCTGCCATAAGCTGACGGACAGATTCCTTCAGATTTCCTATAACATTTTCCCAACCGTCAGCCTCTCTTGCTGCCTGTCCCATAGCACCGCTGAGCTTGTTGGCATCCTTGACCATCTGCAGCAATGTTAGCTGCTTTTGCGCTTCTGATAATTCCTTGAAGGACTTTCCATATAGCTTATTGGCGGCTGTATTCCTTGTCGTTTCGGTGCAGGAAATACCGAGTGCGGCATCGTTAGCGTAATTACCCTTCAGAAAGGATTTCAGACTTTCAGCCGTATCTTCCAGTGATCGGTCATAGTATGCTGCACTGTCCGCTGTAGCGATAATTGCATCCTGCATCATAGCCATAGCCGAAGCGCTGTCCATTCCGGATGTCTTTGCAAAGGCGTAAATTGAAGTACCTACACCCTGCAGACGTGTTTTCAGAACGCCGCTGTCTCTGGCTACTTTTTCAAATACACCGTGTGCTCTGTTCTCGAGATCACCGAAGGTCTGAGCCATCTGAGAGTTGGCAGCATTGACCTGAGCTGCCGCCTCAATGCTTTCCTTTGCGAACTTTGCAAGAGCAGCGACGGAAAAGGCTGCCGCCATCTGAGCCCCTACTTTTGCAAGCGGCACTTTAAGAGCATTTCCAAGCCCTTCAACAGTTTTTTTCAGCGGGTTTGCATTACCGACAATATCAACGGCAATTTTTCCGACTGTTGTATCACTCATTTTCTCACCTGCCCTCCTGCAAGAGAAATGAACGCCTGCCGTAAGCCCTCCAGCACGGCGCTCATATCCTCAGTTTTTATCTTTTTGACGCGCTTTGAGCGCCATTCGCTGCGTATCCTGCGCTGCTCTGGCGTGAAGGATTTCAGGACATTGCTGTCCTCCTCGGAGCGTATGCGGACGATGTGCCCGAGAGGTGTTTCGCCGTCAAGTCCACGCAGCAGCGCTGAGAATTCATCCCAGCTCATTGACTTGAATTCCTCTGATAAGACCCGTATGCTATACTGCGAAGCAAACGAGGCAACGATCAAGTCAAAATCGTCCCTCAGGTCGTAGTACGGGTCGGGTCTTCCCCCTCTTCTTTGCCTGTCACCAGTTCAACAGCAGAGGTTATGACTGTCAGATAGTCGTCAAAGCTGAGATCAAGATCATCAAGCTTTTTGCTGCCCTCCTCGCCGAAAAGCAGGGAAGCAACCTGCGGCATATCGGACGGGGAAAGATCTTCAAACAGATCCATTGCCTTGAGGATCGTTGACGCCTTGTTGTTGACCTCTATCACCGTTTCTCCGATAATAAGACTGGGCTTCTTAGCATAGTTCAGCTTTTCGGTTATGTTCATAGTCTTCATTTTCACAAGAGCTTTCATTTTTATTTCCTCCTTATGACGGCAGTGTGACTGTGGGCTTGCCGTTGCTCAGAATCTCAAATTCAAGCGGTCCGACATTGGTGCTGTCGCCGCTGCCACAGGCTGTGACATTGACAACAGCATTTGCAAAGGATACGACAGTTCCGTCGGGAAATGTCCAGTCAAAATCGACCTGTGCGCTTGTGCCGTTCGCAAAGGCCTTGCCTGCAATAAGGTCATTACCTGTATCGCCGACACTGCGCTTGCCCTTTACGGTGATAACAACGTTTTTCGCTGTTACCATACGCTTGAGCCAGCCTTCAGCCTCAAAAGGAGACCATTCCTGGATACCGTTGTTAAATGCAACGCCGAAGGACTCCATTTCGGCGATTGTTGATTTAGTAGCACCTCCGGGAGCTGCTACCTTGAACTGATTTTCGTATACCGGGTAAAAACCGGTAAAGGGTGTAGAATCAGGCATATTTATTTACCTTCCTTTCGTAAATGTCAAAATCAATGACCTGCTCCCATATTCCATCGTCAGAGCCGATATCGACGGGAGACGAGGTCTTCATCATGATAAAAAATACAAATGCGCTGCCGGCGCTCTGATTCCGTATGCTTTTCAGTGCGTCATACAGCGTCTGTGCAGCCGTCTCCGTTTCGGTGAAACTGCGGCTGTAATGTATCAGCAGGGAAACTCTTGTCAGCTCATAGCCGCTCTGAGTGCCTATGGCGATAATAGGCTCGCCTGCGCTGCGGCGAAAGACACCGATGCTTTTCGGCTTTGCCTTGTCGAGCCTGCCGATATAAAAATGCTCCCCGACGCCAAGGGCAGCGACAAGGGAGCGGATATCTTCTGTTTTCATTTCATTACCCCCGTTTTCCGGGCAGCACGGCGATAAAGCACCTTGAATTTTTCAGCGCAGAAATCTCCCTTTTCGCCGCCCGGGAGCCACGGCTCATACCAGTGGTCACGGGCATTAGGGTTGCCGTCGTGCTTGACCTTTCTTTTGCGTTCCTTGCCGTTTTTGCCTAAAGTGGTTTCATAAGATTCCCACGCCTGACGGTGAAAGCGCAGGCCATCAGGGTTGAAATACACACGTCTGGCATATGGCGCAGAATGCACAAGCCTGACAAGACCTCGGGGAGCATCCTTTTTATCGACAAAAAATGCTTCACCCTGCAGATTGCCCGTATCCCTCGGAATCACCTGCGCCTGCACAACATCTGTGTGCAGCGCTTCCGCTGTCTGTTCGAGGGCTATTGCAGCAGCCACGTCAAGCTGTGCAAGTGCTGCGCGGTTGATAGTAAATTTTGATGTTACGCTGATCATCGGCACACCTCCTATTGCA
>ONAX01000096.1 GCA_900315875.1 uncultured Eubacteriales bacterium
TGAGGATAGAAAAATGAAGATACTGAATATTCACGGTTATAACGGTAATGCCGCTAATGCTGCATATCAGGCACTGCGTGCCTGCGATTTTGAAATAATATCCCTGCAGATTGACTACGACAGAATGTCACCGGAGCATCTTATGCAAATGTTTAAAAGCCAGTTTGCCAATAATTTCTGTGATGCTGTTGTCGGAACGAGTCTTGGCGGCTTTTATGCGGCTCTTGTCAGTGCAAAAAGCGAATGTCCCTGTGTGCTCATCAATCCTGCACTTGTGCCGTTTATCACTCTTCCTCAACTCGGATATAAAAACGATGAGGGTATTGTAGAATATATTCGTCTGTTTTCTGGACTTGCAGAAACAAATAATTCAATGGTTTCTACTGTTGTCGGATCCGAAGATGAAATTGTGTCCACACATGATTTTACGCGGCGTCTTTTCCAGAACGAAAGATATCTTGTTGTTCCCGGCGGAAAACATTCCGGTGAAACGCTTCCGCTCGAGGATATATTCCGTGATCATATTGAGGACTTTTTCCCGACGGAAACATAAATAGGCTGAATTCGGATAAGTTTTATATGGGAGTTAATTCATGTTCAGAAAATTAGTCAGAAAAAATAAACAGATAAGCAGTGCTGAATGTATTGAAATTCTGAAAAGTGAAAAGCGCGGTGTTTTGTCTGTAATAGGGGATGATGGTTATCCATACGGTATGCCGCTGAATCATTATTATTGTGATGAGGACGGTCATATCTATTTTCACAGCGGAAAAGCAGGGCATAAGATAGATGCACTGAAACGTTGTGACAAGGTTTCCTATTGTGTTTACGATGACGGTCAACCGAGTGATATTGAATGGGCACTGAAAATAAGGAGTGTTATAGTTTTCGGCAGAGTGCGTTTTGTCGAAGATTTTGACCGTGCAATGGATATTTCCCGTAAGCTTAGTCACTGTTTTACAGACGATGAACAGTACATAGAAAACGAAATAGCAAAATTCGGCGTCGCAACTCAGGTTCTGGAGCTTATTCCCGAGCATATATGCGGCAAGATTGTACTGGAGGCATAGAATGGATCAATTCAGGCTTGTATCAGAATATAAACCAACGGGTGATCAGCCGCAGGCGATAGATACACTTGTAAACAGCATAAATGCCGGAAACCGTGAGCAGACTCTGCTCGGCGTTACCGGTTCAGGAAAAACCTTCACGATGGCAAATGTTATCCAAAGGGTAAACCGACCGACACTGGTGCTTGCACATAATAAAACGCTTGCAGCTCAGCTTTGCAGCGAATTCCGTGAATTCTTTCCTGATAATGCAGTTGAATACTTTGTTTCCTACTATGATTATTATCAGCCCGAGGCTTATGTACCTACGACTGATACCTATATAGAAAAGGACAGCGCAATAAATGATGAAATTGATAAGCTTCGTCATTCTGCAACACTTGCATTGTCGGAGCGCAGGGATGTAATAATAGTCGCCTCTGTTTCTTGCATATATTCTCTCGGTAACCCTATAGATTATCGTTCGATGGTTATTTCTCTTCGCCCCGGTATGGAGAAAAGCCGTGACGATCTTCTCAAAAAGCTTATCGAGCTGCAATACGAAAGAAACGATATTGATTTCAGCCGCAACCACTTCCGTGTGCGCGGAGATGTTGTTGAGATATTTCCGGCATATTCCTCTGAGAGTGCTATTAGAGTAGAATTCTTCGGTGATGAAATCGACAGGATAACAGAGCTTAACCCCCTGACCGGTGAGGTTAAAGCTCAGTTGAAGCATGCTGCAATCTATCCCGCTTCGCATTATATTGTCCCGAAAGAAAAAATAGAAAGAGCTGTTATTGAAATAAATAAGGAGCTTGAAGAGAGAGTTGCGTTTTTTAAGGAACGCGGTAAGCTTCTTGAGGCACAGAGAATAGAGCAGCGTACCAGATATGATATCGAAATGCTGACCGAAATCGGCTTCTGTAAGGGAATAGAAAATTACTCACGTATTCTGTCCGGCAGAAAGCCTGGTTCTGTGCCGTATACATTGCTGGATTATTTCCCGGATGATTTTCTTCTGTTTGTAGACGAATCCCACGTAATGCTGCCGCAGGTCAGGGGAATGTACGGCGGAGACAGAGGAAGAAAGGAAAACCTTGTTGAATACGGTTTCCGTTTGCCATCTGCATATGATAACAGACCGCTTAATTTTGATGAATTCTATAGTCATATTAATCAGGCTGTATTTGTAAGTGCTACGCCGGGAGATCTTGAGCTTGAAAAAAGCGCAGTCGTAGCCGAGCAGGTCATCCGTCCCACTGGACTGCTTGATCCCGAAATATCCGTTCGCCCTGTGGAAGGACAGATGGATGATCTTATCTCGGAGATCAACCTGAGAACAGAAAAGAATCAGAAAATTCTTGTTACAACACTTACCAAAAAGATGGCTGAGGATCTGACGGATTACCTGAAAACAGTCGGAATTCGTGTAAGATATATGCACCACGATGTAGACACTGTTGAACGAATGGAAATAATCCGAGATCTCAGAATCGGCGAATTTGATGTTCTTGTAGGCATTAACCTCCTCAGAGAAGGACTAGATATTCCCGAAGTTTCTCTTGTTGCCATACTTGATGCGGATAAAGAGGGTTTTCTGCGAAGTGAGCGCTCACTCATTCAGACTATCGGACGTGCCGCGAGAAATGCCGAGGGTTCGGTTATCATGTATGCTGATACGGTTACGGATTCGATGGAACGTGCTATCACCGAAACCAACCGCCGCCGCAAAATCCAGATGGAATATAATGAAAAGCATGGAATCATTCCGCAGAGCATTACTAAAAAAGTAACAGATATTATAGAGATAAGTTCACATGATGATAAAAAGCTTCGTCAGAAGACAAAGCTCAGCCGTGCAGAGAGAGAAAAGCTTATTGCTCAGCTTACCAAGGAAATGAAGACAGCTGCTAAGCTGCTTGAATTCGAGCATGCTGCATACCTGCGTGACAGGATTAAAGAGCTTTCCGGAGAATAATTTCAAAACAGAAAGGAGTCAGCACAATGGATATTCAGGGACTTGATTTTATCAAAAGATCAGACGACAGCGAAAACGAAGAAATGAGAGTTACCGGACTTGATTTCGGAATAAAAAAGGAGCATGAACCGGAAGCCGGCAGTGTAACCGGACTCGATTTCATTACCGGCAAGGATACGGAGCGTGCCGGGGAAACTGACGACCACGGTGTTACCGGTCTTGATTTTATAAAGCATACACAGATTTCGTCCGGAGATCACAATGTACAGGGCCTGGACTGCATAAAAACAACTGACGAAAGTAAAAATGCTGAGGTTGAAGGTCTTGACAGCATTCA